>CAIWET010000079.1 GCA_903911805.1 uncultured Ignavibacteria bacterium
ATATTATGTAAAATAAATAATTAATTTTAAAAGTGAAGAAATGGTTGAATTAAACGTTAAACAGCAAATACCCGAAGAAAAGAACACTTGCATTTTATGTGGTGATGATTTGAATCATTTAGAACCGAATATCACCGAAAGATGTGATTTCTGCGGAAAAACAACTATAGTTGATTATCAATGTAACTCTTATCATTATATCTGCCACGATTGCTATAGTGGCGGTCCATTTGAATATATAACAAAAAGATGTTTGGAATATAAAGGTATTGACCCTATAGATTTGGCAGTTTCAATAATGAATACTCCTACTATTAGAATGCACGGTCCCGAACATCATTATATTGTTCCAGCAACATTACTTACTTGTGTTTATAATTTGCAAGGTAAACAAAACTTACTCGAATCCAAATTAAAAATAGCACTCCAAAGAGAAATATCAGAATCACCTCAATTCTGTGAATATAATAAAGGGTTTTGTGGAGCAGCGATTGGATCAGGTATTTTTTATAGTTTATTCTCAGACGAAAATACTGAAATCGAGAATGCTTGGTCGTTAACCAATACACAAATAGCTGAGAGTTTGAAGAGAGTCGAAAAGAGCGGTGGTCCTAGATGTTGTAAACGAGACACTTATATTTCAATATTATCAGCAATCGACTTTTTGAAAGATAAATTCGCTATTGAGCTTCCACGCTCAGAAGCAAAATGCACTTTCTCAATGCGTAATAAATCCTGTAAACGCGAAGATTGTGAATATTTCAATATTAGTTTTGATATGGTTTAAATCATAGTTAACATTAATTAAAATTTTAAAGAGGTTGTCTCAAAAGTGTCATTTCGAACGAAGTGAGAAATCCAGGAATTTCGTAAGTCGTTGATTTACTGGATTCTTCGCTACGCTCAGAATGACGAAGCAAGTTTTATCTTGACTTTTGAGACAACCTCTTTTTTTATATTTAAGCTGTCATCAAAAATGTTGAATAATTTGATTCATTCTCATAATATTTTGTATCAATTTTACTGATACTTGAGTTTTTTTCATTTTCTTTAATTATATTCCTTTGGCTTGCTTTTTCTTCAGAATCCCATTTTGCTTGACTACCAATATTAACATCCATTGGAGATAATGCACCTCTTATCGGAGCCTTGTCTGTAATGCTAGTTGAGCTTGTAAAATTTGATTTTACAGTTGATGATTTGATATCCAAAAAATCTGCTGGTTCTTTGGTAATCGATTTTTCTGCTACTTTCGATTTTTCGTTTAGAATGGCATTAGAATTGTGCTTGAGCTGAGTAACTGTTCTGGATGAAGAAGTAACTGAACTGTGTAGAACTGCAGCCCTGATCGCTCTTTGTGGCTTATATTCAATCTTATATCGTTGAACATTTACATCAATTTGTTCAAATCTAACAGTAATAAATGCCCTGGAAGATGAACCAATATTATTTGAATTATTATTATCGTAACTCATTTTAAATTCCTTTAATTGTTTTTGTTTTTTCCTTATCAACATTAATAATTATCGGATATATTTTAAAATTGAAAAGTGTATAATTACTTACTTAGAAGTACGTAAAGAAAATACAAATAAATTATTTTGTAGAGACAGGTCTGTGACCTGTCTTTTTGATTTCAATGCCGTCATTCTGAGCGAAGCAAAGAATCGCCTTAATTTTTTCGAATGTCATGCCGCACTTGATGCGGCATCTAAGTTTTGAAAAACGTCCTCGTCTTACCCCACCCCAAACCCCTCCCCTTGAAGGGAGGGGCTTTAAGAGTAGGACTTATTATTTTGTAGAGACAGGTCTGTGACCTGTCTTCTTTCTGCGGATGTGTACATCTTTTTAAAATGACCACCCCAGACCTCTCCCTTAATCCCAAATTGTAAAACCCAAACAATATCCTATTTATTCTTAGATGGAGTTCACCTTTATGGTGGGCTCCATCTTCAGAACCTAAATATTCGAATTTACAAAAAAACTCCGCAGTAGCGTCCTTCTTTTTCAAGTGGACACTCCTAACGGAGCTAATTTTTTTAAAGATATACTTGCACCTAAGGTGCTAAAAATCAAATTATTTTCTTAATTAATAAAATGAAGTAATCTTGACCATCTAATATTCTTAATTTTATCAACTAAAGATAAAGAATTACCATAATCATCATTTAGAGCCCAAGACCACCAAATGAATAATGGAGTTCCAACAACGTTTTCTTCTGGAATAAATCCCCAAAAACGACTATCTGAACTATTGTCGCGATTGTCACCCATACCAAAAACATAATTTTTATTTACTACATATTTATTAGTAGCATTTCCATTTACATAGAAAGTATTACCATCATATTTAAAAGTATTTCCTTCTCTTTCAATGAAAATATCCCAGTTTTGGTAATTCATTGGAGTAAGTGTAATTGTATCGCCCATTTTAGGAATTCTAATTGGACCATAATTTTTTCTGTTAAATCCGTTGCCCTCAGGATAGATATCTCTCATTTCAAATGGAGAAACGCCTAAGTCAGGATGCACAATTCCGTGCTCTGGCAATTTGAATTCTACATTATTAACTATTACTTTATTATCAACTATTTGCAAAGAGTCGCCAGCAACGGCAACACATCTTTTTAAATAATATAGAAATTCTTTAGATTTTACTTCTCTTTTGTTTCCAGGATAAATAAAAACAATTACATCACCTTGTTTAGGCTTGCTAATTGGAGGAGTTTTGTAATAGGGAAGAGGTATATTCAAAAACGGTATCACCTGAGGAGTAGAAGGACCATAAATAAATTTATTTACAAAAAGGCAATCGCCAGTCATTACTGTATTTTCCATTGAGCCAGTAGGTACAACGAATGAAGCAATTAAAATACCATTAATAATCATAACAACGATAATTGCCCCGATAAGTGTTTTTGACCAACTAATAATAGTTTCGCCAAAAGACATTGGTTGCAATCTTCTTTGTTTTTCTTTCTCTTTTCTATCTTTATTCCAAGCCCAAGCTTTTTTAAAGAAATTTTCGTTGTTTTTAGTCTCTTCTGCCATATTTTTTCCCGAGAAAATTAAGTTCTAAATTATTTATTAATCATCAATACTAAGGACGGCTAAAAATGCTTCTTGTGGAATTTCAATTCTGCCTACTTGTTTCATACGTTTTTTACCCTCTTTTTGTTTCTCTAAAAGTTTTCTTTTACGAGAAATATCTCCACCATAGCATTTTGCCAAAACATTTTTTCTCATTGCTGAGATACTTGTTCTAGCAATAATCTTAGAGCCAATTGCTGCTTGGATAGCTACTTCAAACATTTGTTTAGGTATTAATTCTTTTAGCTTTACGCAAAGTTTTTTACCCCAATCGTAAGCCTTAGTTCTATGCACAATCGAAGAAAATGCATCTACAATGTCACCATTTAATAAGATATCTAATTTTACTAAATCTTCATCTTTATACTCAGAGAATTCATAATCTAATGAAGCATATCCGCGAGTAGCAGATTTCAATTTATCATAAAAATCAAAAACCACTTCTGCCAATGGCAATTCAAATGCTAAATCAACTCTTTCAGGTGAAAGATAAGTAGTGCTAATTGTTGAGCCTCTTCTATCCATACAGAGCTTCATAATTGTACCAATATACTCTTGTGGAGCAATTATCTGGACTTTTATGAATGGTTCTCTGATTTCCTTAATTTGAGTTAAATTAGGTAATTGAGAAGGATTATCAATAAATTCTTCAGAACCATCAGTTTTCAAAAGTAAATACTTTACGTTAGGAACAGTTGTTACAAGATTTTGATTGAATTCTCTTTCTAATCTTTCTTGAACGATTTCCATATGCAATAATCCAAGAAAACCGCATCTGAATCCAAATCCAAGAGCTGTAGAAGTCTCTGGTTCAAACGTAATAGCTGAGTCATTAAGAACTAATTTATCTAATGATTCTCTCAAATCTTCAAAATCATCAGCATCGGCTGGATAAATACCACTGAAAACCATTGGCTTAACTTCTTTAAATCCGTCAATAATACCTTCGCAAGGATTATTTGCTAATGTTAAAGTATCACCAACTTTTGTATCCTGAAGATTTCTAATACTAGCAGTTAGATAACCTACGTTGCCTGCTGCTAATTCTCCGGTACGTTTACGTTTCATATAAAGTACACCGACTTCTTCAATTTCGTAAGTCATTCCAGTAGCTTTAAAAAATACTTTATCTTTTTCTTTTAAAACACCATCAAAAACTCTAAGATTTACGATTACACCTTTATATGGGTCAAAAATTGAATCGTAAATTAATGCTTTTAATCTAGCGTTACGGTCACCTTTTGGAGGTGGAATTCTATGTACAATAGCTTCTAAAATTCCCTCTACTCCAGTGCCTTGCTTGGCTGATGTATAAAGAATTTCTTCTTCTTTGCAACCAATTAGGTCCATTATCTGATGCTTTACACTATCAACAGTAGTTACTGCACTAGGCAAATCAATTTTATTGATAACCGGAATAATTTCTAAGTTAGCATCAATTGCTAAAAAAAGATTGCTTATGGTTTGAGCTTCAACGCCTTGAGTAGCGTCAACAACCAATAAAGCACCCTCACAAGCCGCCAAAGATCTAGATACTTCGTACTGAAAATCTACGTGACCAGGAGTGTCAATCAGATTTAACGTGTACGTTTGTTGGTTATTAGCGATATAGGTCATTTGAATTGCGTGCAATTTAATTGTGATTCCTCTTTCTTGTTCCAGAGGGTTATCGTCAAGAATCTGATTATTAGTCATTTCTCTTAAAGTAACTCTTCCTGTTTTTTCGAGTAATCTATCAGCTAATGTAGATTTGCCGTGGTCAATGTGAGCAATAATGCAAAAGTTTCTAAATGATTCCATTATTTATATTAAAGTTAATAATTATAAACTACAAAAATACGAAACTAATATAAATTAACATTCATAAAATTTTCTAAAGTTAAAAAAGCATAAAAATTCCTAAAGTTTCAATAGTTAATGGCGATAATTTTATTATAATTTACATAAATGTGTTGATTTCGAAAATATTTACACTATTGTGAAAAATTATTTTGATTAATGATATTTTTTAGTTAATTTATGTTTTGAAAATGCAAGAATTTGAAAAAAGTTTTTGTACAATATGTAATTAGGATAAAGTAAGTAAGTAGTTTGGTTTTATTATAGAGTTTAAGGATAAAAATATATGAGTGAAAATACTAAAGCTGGTTTCACGGACGATATTTATCAATTAGTTACTTTTCACTTGGAAAACGAGGAATTTGCAGTAAATATCCTTAATATTCAAGGAATTAACCGAATGGTGGAAATCACGAAAATACCTAATTCACCTGAATTTGTTGAAGGAATTATTAATTTAAGAGGTAAGGTAATTCCTATAGTTGACCTAAGAAAAAGATTAGGTATGCCTCAAAAAGAATATGACAATGAAACTAGATTTATTGTTGTAGAATTTAGTAAGAGAGTTATTGGTTTTGTAGTTGATAGTGTACACGAAGTACTTAGAATCAACAAAAATATAATTGAACCACCACCAAAAATGGTTGCAGGAATTGAAACTGATTATATTACAGCCGTTGGGAAATTAGATGACAGACTTTTAATCTTACTTGACCTTGAAAAAGTATTAAGTTTAGATCAAAAAGATGTATTAAATGAAATTGTAGAAACAAATAATTAAATAATTTTTTTTTGAGGGTACTATGTTTAAAAATATGAAAATTGCAAAAAGATTAGCTCTCAGCTTTTCTATTATTGCAATATTACTCGTTACTATAGCTGTTTTATCAATTGTAAATTTGATGACAATTAATGACAGTGTAGAAAATCTTGTGAATGACAAATTTCCTAAAACAGTTTGGGCAAATATCATTGTTGATAATATCAATTTGAATGCTCGTTGTAATCGTAATATTTTGCTTCTTGATAAAGTAGCTCAAAAAGAAGATATTGTAAAAGAATTTAAAAGAATTGCAGACGCTAGAGAAATAATTGATAAATATTCTGACAGCTTAAAAGCTAAAATGTTATCGGAAACCGGAAAAAAACTATTTGCCGAATTTGAAGCCAAAAAGACTGAATACAGAAAAGATGCTGGAGCAATGAGGAAATTGATGGATGAGGGCAAATGGGATGACGCTAAAGAGTATTTATTCAAAGAAGTTCGTGTTTCTCAATTAGGATACATGGATATAACTAATAAAATAATTGATTATCAGACAGAACAAGTAAATAAAGTTGGCAGTGATACTGATAGCTTAGTAGGAAATGCTGAAACGTTGATAATCGTAATTGGCATTATTGCTATATTATTAGCAATATTTATTGCTTTCTGGATTACAAAATCAATTACAAAACCATTGAATGAAGCAGTTAATGCCGCAGATAAGATTTCTGAAGGTAACTTTAGTGTAAATCTTGATACAAATTCTAAAGATGAAACAGGAATCCTGATTGCTTCAATGAAGAAGATGAAAGATACAATTGCTGATATGGTTGGCGATACTAAAACTCTTGCAAATGCAGCAATAGCTGGTAAATTAGACGTAAGAGCTAATGCAAGCAAATATCAAGGCGAGTTTAATTCATTAGTTTCTGGTGTTAATGAAACATTAGATGCAGTAATTGGACCACTAAACGTAGCAGCAGAATATGTAGATAGAATTTCTAAAGGAGATATTCCACCAAAAATTACTGATCAATATAATGGTGATTTTAATGAAATTAAAAACAACTTAAATGGTTGTATCGATGCAGTTAATTATTTAGTAAATGATGCCGCAATGTTGTCAAAAGCAGCAGTTGAAGGAAAACTTGATACAAGAGCTGATGCAAATAAACATAATGGTAAATTTAGAGATATTGTTGCAGGCGTTAACGCAACACTAGATAATGTTATCGGACCACTAAACGTAGCCGCAGAATATGTTGACAGAATTTCTAAAGGAGATATTCCACCAAGAATTACTGACAATTACAATGGTGATTTCAACGAAATTAAAAACAACTTAAATCAATGTATTGATGCAGTTAATAACTTAGTTACTGATGCCGCAATGTTGTCAAAAGCAGCAGTTGCAGGAAAACTCGATACAAGAGCTGATGGAAGTAAACATAATGGAGAATTCCGCGCAATTGTTGAAGGCGTTAATAATACACTAGATTCAGTTATCGGCCCACTAAACGTAGCTGCAGAATATGTTGACAGAATTTCTAAAGGAGATATTCCACCAAGAATTACTGATCAATATAATGGTGATTTTAATGAAATTAAAAACAACTTAAACCAGTGTATCGATGCAGTTAATAACTTAGTTACTGATGCTAAAATGTTAGCTAAAGCAGCAAAAGAAGGTAAATTAGCAACAAGAGCTGATGCTAGTAAACATGGCGGTGATTTTAAAGCAATTGTAGAAGGTG
>CAIWET010000080.1 GCA_903911805.1 uncultured Ignavibacteria bacterium
CAATCCTTTCACCGAAGAAACCATCCAAGAGTATTTGCCAATTTCACAATCTGAAATAGATTTTCAATTAAATAATTCTGATTTAGCCTTTAAAAAATGGAAAAATACAGAGCTGATCTATAGAATAGATTTAATCAAAAATCTTGAAAAAGCAATTATTGCCAACAAGCAAAAACTCGCTGAACTGATGACAAAAGAAATGGGAAAACCTATTTCTCAAGGTTTTGCAGAAATTGATAAATGCGCATATTTATGTAATTATTATGCTGAAAATGCTGAACAATTTCTATCGGATATAAAATACAATGTCCCAAACACAAATTCTTATGTTAGTATTCAACCATTAGGCGTTATACTGGCAGTGATGCCTTGGAATTTCCCATTGTGGCAAGTATTTCGATTTGCAGTTCCTGCATTGCTTGCAGGAAATACAGGTCTTTTGAAGCATTCTAATAACTCGATGGGAACAGCAATCGAAATACAGAATTTATTTCAAGAAGCTGGATTTCCAGAAAACGTTTTTGTTAATTTGTTGATTGATGTTGAGCCAGTTGTTGAAATTATTAAACATAATGTAATCAAGGCAGTAACATTTACTGGTAGTACCAAGATTGGGAAATTGATAGCTCAAACTGCCGGGAGTGTTCTCAAAAAATCTGTTTTGGAGCTTGGAGGAAGTGACCCATATATTGTTCTAAAAGATGCAGATTTAGTAAATGCAGCAAAATCTTGTGCAACTTCCAGAATGATAAATAATGGTCAAAGCTGTATCGCCGCAAAAAGATTTATTATCGATAACGCTGTTTTTGACGAATTCCTTCAATTATTTATTAAAGAACTAGCGGCTTATGAATATGCTGATCCTATGTTAGAATCAACTAAATATGGACCAATTGCCAGAAAAGACTTACTTTTAAATTTGGAAGATCAATTGATTAGAGGAACTGCAAATGGAGCAGAAATCATAGAATTTGATGAAAATCATAATTTGCTAGGATACTATTTCAAAAAGCGAATTGCAATAGTGAAAGAAATGGACAATCCATTATTCAAAGAAGAAACCTTTGGACCAATATCAACAATCTATACATTCAAAAATGAAGAAGAAGCAATAATTGCAGCGAATTCAACTGAATTTGGATTAGGAGCAGCAATATTTAGCAACGATATAGAAAAAGCAAAATACTTAGGAGAAAAAATGGTAGATTCTGGCTCAGTATTTGTAAATGATTTTGTAAAATCAAATCCAATTTTACCATTTGGAGGAATTAAAAACTCAGGTTATGGCAGAGAATTATCAGATTTTGGAATAAGAGAGTTTGTCAATATCAAAACAATGAGTATAAAGATTTAGATATATCTTATAGAGACATACTGATGTGTGTTTCTACAATGATAAAATTTCCTTCTCTTCAAGTCCCTCCCTTCAAGGGGAGGGATTTAGGGTGGGGTTAGACGAGAACGAATCAATTTATTTTGGAGAAATTTAAAATATAAAAAAAATAATATCGTTAGAATTTGAAATTATTGGAGAATGAAAATGCTTACTAAAGAAAATATAATAACTACAATTAACGGCTTGGAAGAACCGTTTGTTCTTGACGATATTTTAGAACGAATAATTCTTTTGGAAAAAATCGAAAGAGGATTAGAAGAATCAAAGAATAATCAAGTTTTCTCTGAAGAAGAAGTTGATAAAAGGATTGAGTCGTGGTTAGTTTAAAGTGGACTTCAAATGCTTTATCCGATCTAAAAAATATTTTTGATTTCGTAGCTCTTGATTCAAAATATTATGCATCAATTCAAATTAAAAGAATAAAAGAAAAAACTTCGATTTTAAAAGAAAATCCGAGATTAGGGAGATTTGTCCCTGAAATAAATGATAATAATATTAGAGAATTAATTTTTGGAAATTATAGAATAATATACCATATTATTGATGAAACAAGAATAGATATTTTAACAATTTACCATTCAGCTAGAATTTTAAAATCATTAAACTAATTGTATCATCTTTGAATTTATAAATTGTATATTTTCAACAATTGATGTTACTAATGTAACTTTTTATTCTTGATTAAGAAAAAAAATATTGTATTTATTCGTCTCTATAAAGATAAAATTTCCTTCTGTTCAAGCCCCTCTCCTTCGGAGAGGGATTTAGGGTGGGGTTAGACGAGATCGTTTATTCAAATGTAGATTTTGCACCTAAGTGCAGAATGATATACCAATCATTTATTCATTTCAACATTGAAAATCAATTATAAAACC
>CAIWET010000081.1 GCA_903911805.1 uncultured Ignavibacteria bacterium
ATTTTCGTTTCTTTTTTGGCATTATTATTTATATGTAATAAATGTATTTTGTAAATAATTTTAAGAATAAGAATGAAAAATAGAGTTAATTATCTTTTATTACAAACACTTAGCATCGTTGCTGTACTTTTTTTTGTTTCTTCCTGTTCACCTGTAAGAACAAGACCAAAATCAAGTGAATTACATACTAGAAATTCCTCGGAAGTGCCCGTAAATAATAAGAATAATGTAGTTAGTAATAATAAAAATAATGAACAATCATCTCAAAATCAACTTGATGATAAAATTGTGCAATCTAAAGAAATGAAGAATATTGACCATTCAATAATTGAGTCTGAAGAATTAGAAACAAAAAAAATTCCGGGTATTTTAAGAAGAAAAGCAATTGATACAACAAATATTGATTTGACAATTGAACCAGTTTCAAATAAAGAATTCACTACCAACTTTAATTCAGTTGTAATGGATTTTGATATTAAAAAATATGAGTCAGCTTGCCAGAAATTTGAAGATTTTGCTAATACTCTCCCAGAAAATGATTCTTTGTATTATGAATCTTTATTTTTTATGGGAGAATGTAAAATTGTTGAAGAATTATATTTAAAAGCAGAGCAAACTTTTAATAAAATTCTAAATGGAATAAAAGTACCTAATGATATAAAACAAAGAGCTATTTTAAGATTAGGTCAAATCTATTGCATTCAGAATAAAAAAGATGAATCAGAAAAAATGTTTTCAAGATTGAAAAAGGATTACCCAAAGTCAATTTACTTACAATTAGCTAATTGCAATTTTTAATTATTTTTTATTTTCTGAAGCTAATTCGTGGTAAATGGCTGAGAAAAACTCCATTTGTCTATGATTATCTAATTTAGTAACATAATTCAATAATTTATTAAATTGAAGATCTAAATTATCTTTAGAATCAATAGTAAATTCAGTTTCATTTGTGGAGCTAATTATTTTCTTTCCTGCAACTAATATTTCTGTTTTACTGAAGTTTAATTTTTGTTCGATAAAATTTAACTGTGCTTCTGCGATACACCATAATTTTATAGATACAATAACTTTATCTTGATTCTCTTTTGATTCCTGACTTAAAATATATTCGTTGATTTTAATAAGTAAAGTTGACCTTTCATTATTTGAAAGTTTTTCTACAAATGAATTATAAGATAACCAATTACTATTATCATAGTTATCAATTGCTTTGTCTAATTGTAATATTGCATATGGTCTAATCGATTCAATAGAAAACACAGATTTAAAGAAACTATCTCCATAATTTTCATAAATTTCTGCTAATTCTTTAATTACTGCTTTTTTTGGATTTTTTAAAGTATTCTGCGCATAAACTAATGCTAATCCAACAGCTAACAACACAAAAGTATATAATATTACTTTTTTCATTTTTTTCTCCCCTTTTGTTATAAATCAACTATTTTAGAATATCAAATTTTATGCCATAATGTGAACATAATATTAACATTTATTTTGGGTTTTATAATAAAAACAAACTTAACTGAGTATTTTTTTAATTTTTTTCCTTAA
>CAIWET010000082.1 GCA_903911805.1 uncultured Ignavibacteria bacterium
CAGGTGTAAAATTATTGAATCTGGTAAAGGTTGTATTCGCATCTTCAAATTTACAAAACAAATTTCCAAGAATATCAAAAATTTCAATTTTATCAGGGATATTAATACTTGAGTAATTTATTATAATTGATGAATTTAAACTAGATATTTCAAAATCATCAATTAATTCTTCATTTACAGAATTTAGAATTACGACAATACTATCAGAAAAAGTTTTGCAACCATTTGGCGAGACTACTGCACAACGATAAACTCCATCCCCTGTTACAGAAATAGATTTTTTATTACCATTTTTAATAGTTGAATCATTTTTCCACCATTCGTATGTTGGTGCGTTATCCAAACATTGAAGGTAGTTTCCTGGAACAATTAATCTGATATTTGGTTTAGGTAATCTTGGGAAGAAATAAAAACTCGCAGTATCAGAATAACCTGTAAAGCCTAAAGAATCAATAGTTTGTAAATAATATGCTCCGCCTTTAGTAACTAAAATAGAAGGTGTTGTCTCCCCTGTTGACCAAAAATACTTTGCAAACTTTAGATTAAGTTTTAAATTAACTGTATCTCCATCACAATATACAGATTGATTTGTAAATCTTAATCTTGGTTTATTATCAATTCCAATAACTACTTTGTAAGCAATTATTGAATCTGAGCAACCAAAGATTGTATTTATAATTAAATCAATTTCAGTAGATAAACTATCAGTAAATTCTACTGTAATTTTATCTGTTTCATTCGAGCCAATAATATTTCCGCCTCTAACTCTCCAAGTATATTTATAATTTGGGTCAATTGTTGTATTAAATGGTTGTTTTGTATATCTTAGTGCAACTTTAGGTCCATTTATTTTCATAAAAGGTGCATTTTTTGCATTAATTTTAATTGTATCAAATGCAATTAAGTTATTATTATCTTTAATAGTTAAATAATATAATTCTGTACTTTTAGGAAAAAATTTTGGATTTAATGGATTGGAAAAATCTGCTGTGGTATTTGGTTTCCAAGTTATTGTATAAGGCTCTTCCCCACCGTCAATTTTAACTTTATAATAAACTGTGTCTCCAGAACAAATTTTAATTTCATTATCTTCATCAAAAATGTTAGTATCTCTTATAGAACCTAAATATTGAGTATTTAGCTTAATTAAAAAGATATTTAATTTAGTAGAATCATTAACATTTTTATAAAGTGTTGAATCTGTAATAATAAAATTATTTGAAATAGTTGTGCCTGCAATTATAACTTCTTGATTATCATTAACTAAAAGCGATTTACCAATATCTTTCCCTTTACCTCCAATATATGTTGAAAATCTTATCTTTGACATTGCTTGATTTGTTTTCAAAAGGAAAGCATCAGAAAGAGTTGCTGTATCATTGTATTTTTTCATATAAGCAAAATTACTAACTTGTAAATCTCTTGAATTCGTAAAACCAGTAAAATATAAATTTCCTTTGGAATCTTCTTTTATATCCATTGCACAATCAGCTCCATTACCACCAAAATATGAAGAATAGATTATAGTATCCAAGTTGAGAGATGATTTTAATATAAAAACATCACCTTTGCCTTTATCAATTGATTTAGTATTATAATTTGCATCTAGAGCATCTGATGTAGTTATTAAATCATCGGATTCGGTAGTACCTGTTATTATTAGGTTATCATCTTGAGTTATTAGCATCGAATATGGAATTTCAGCTGATTTTCCACCATAATATGTGTTGGTTTTTAGTACATCAAGTTTATCAGTAAATTTTGCAATGAAACATTCTCCGTGAATTGAACCAGAATCTCTACTTGATAACTGAAATGATGTACTATAAATCGGTAAATCATTTGAATAAGTAGATCCAGTTATATAAACTTCACTTTTAAATACTTTTATATCTGTTGCAAATTCGTTTTCAGAACCACCAAAATAAGTTGATGCGAGCAATTTTTTTCCTAAGGAATCCAATTTAGAAATAAATGCTTCATTTTTTCCTTTTCCAACTCTTTTATATGCTGATGAAGTAGTTGGGAATAGAACATCATCACTGGTGTAACCTGTAATATATATATTGCCAATGCTGTCCAAATCTAGTGAATTTGCAAAATCGTCTTTTGGGCTACTAATAAGTGTTGAAAATAATAATGTATCACCTGTAGGATTTAATTTCAAAACAAATACATCAAATCCTCCACGATTTAAAGTATCATATACTCCTAAAGTTTTTGGGAATGATTCAGATGGTCCAGTATAACCTGTTATGATTATATTATTTTTTTTATCAATATAGATTTTTTTAGGAAAATCATCTAAAAATCCACCAATATAGGTTGAAAATAGAATATTTTTTCCAGTAGAATCAAATTTAGTAACAAAAATATCGGGATGGTCACCATTTTTATGAATTGATTTCATTATTGCATCTGAGGTAATTGGAAAATCAATTGATGAAGTTGAGCCACAAATAATTATATTTTTTTTAATATCTGATTTCATATATTCA
>CAIWET010000083.1 GCA_903911805.1 uncultured Ignavibacteria bacterium
GTTATCTATTATTTTTTGATTATATTATATTTTTAAAAATATTAATTGTAAAAAAAGATTAATATAATTTAAATTTTAAATTTACAAATACACAAAATGGAAGTAAACGAAAAGAAAATACAGATTAAAAATAAAGATTTTTTAACTTTTTTAAGTTTAAATATTGGCATTTTGGAATCTCTACAAAATAGATTTGAAGCAATCCTTATTCTTCGTGGTGATACGTTGATTATTAGAGGAAAGCAAAATGAAATTGAACTAATTGATAGAATATTCAACGAATATTCTTATACTTATATTAAAAATGGTAATTTGAAGGAAACAGATATCGCAGTAATTTGTGACATTTTTTTAAATAATAATGTTGCAAAAAATGGCAATAGTTCTCCTTCAGATAAAACAAATACTAATATAATATACCCAGGTTACAAAGAACCAATTAAAGCAAGATCTCCAAGACAAAAAGAATATCACCAAAAAGTTCTTGAAAATGATATGGTTTTTGCTATTGGTCCTGCAGGAACTGGTAAAACATTTTTAGCTGTAGCTATGGCTTTAAATGCTTTAAGAAACAATGAAGTAAGCCGAATCATCTTATCTAGACCTGCTGTTGAGGCTGGAGAATCTTTGGGTTTCCTTCCTGGTGACTTAAAAGAGAAATTAGATCCATATCTAAGGCCACTTACGGACGCATTGCTATATATGCTTAATCCAGAGAAATTAAAAACTATGATGGATAAAAATATAATTGAAATCATTCCATTAGCTTATATGAGAGGTCGTACTTTAAGTAATTCATTTATTATTCTAGATGAAGCTCAAAATGCAACTGTAACTCAAATGAAAATGTTTTTAACAAGAATGGGGACTGCTTCAAAAGCTGTAATTACAGGTGATATAACACAAATTGATTTGGGCAATTACTCAGATTGTGGCTTAATCGATGCAAATCGATTATTAAAAGATATAAAAGGTATTGAATTTGTTTATTTTGATCAAACAGATGTAGTAAGGCATAGATTAGTTGCTGAAATTATTAATGCATATCAAAAAGATTCTGACAAAAAATTAAAAAAAGAAAAAAAATAATTTATGATTGAAGTATTAAAAATTGGTTTTCTTTCATTCAATATAATAGATTTAATCGATGTATTAATTGTTGCTGCTTTGTTTTTAGGACTTTATCGTGCTTTAAAGAATACGATTGCTGTTCAAATTCTTTTTGGAATGGTTCTATTAATATTTTTATCATTTATAACAGAAATGGTAAATTTAAGAGCATTAAACTGGATATTAAAAACTATTTCGAGTGTATGGTTAATTGCATTTATTGTATTATTTCAACCAGAATTAAGAAGACTATTATTATTAATTACTCGAAGTTATCCCTTTAAGTTTTTAATGAAATCAAAAATATTAGAAACTTTGGATGAAGTTGCAGAAGCCGCCGTTGAAATGTCTGAGAAACATATTGGTGCTTTAATTGTTTTTTCAAAAAGTCAAAATGTTCAAATGACTGTAGATACTGGTTTGCAAATTCAGGCAACAGTTTCAAAAGAATTATTATTATCAATTTTTAATACTAAATCTCCTCTTCACGATGGAGCAGTAATAATTGAAGACCAAACTCTAATTGCCGCCAGATGTGTATTACCTTTATCCAGTGTTACAAAGTATGGAACAAGAAATTTAGGTACAAGACATAGGGCAGGATTAGGACTTTCTGAGCAAATTGATGCTGTTATTCTAATTGTATCTGAAGAAACCGGCTCTATATCTATTGCTGATACTGGAAGCTTGCAATTAGACATTCCACGAAATGAACTATTAGTTGTTTTAAACCAAAAATTTCAAACAGAAGTAAAATGATCGACACAAGATTTAATGAACAAAAGCGAGTTTTAATAGAATTACTTAAAACTAAAGGAATTAAAGATACTTCTGTTTTAAATGCAATTATGACTGTCCCAAGAGAACGCTTTATCATCCCAGCATTTATGTCAAGGGCTTATGAAGATTCTGCATTGCCAATAGATGATAATCAAACTATTTCTCAGCCTTATACAGTTGCTTATATGACCGAATGTTTGCAAGTAAAAAAGAATGATAAGATCCTAGAAATTGGCACAGGGAGTGGATATCAGGCTGCAATTTTATCAATTATGGGTGCAAAGATATTCACCATTGAAAGAATTCAATCACTTTATACTAAATCTAAAGATTTATTCAAACAATTGAATCTCCCCATTAATTCAAGATTATCAGATGGAACTCTGGGGTGGAGAGAAATGGGTCCATTTGACTGCATTATAATCACCGCTGGAGCACCCGATGTCCCAAATACATTATTATCTCAACTAAAGATTAACGGCAGAATGATAGCGCCAATAGGGGATAGAATTAATCAAGATATGGTACTCATTATTAGAAAAAGTGAATCCGAGTTTGAAAAAAAAGTTCTTGATAAGTTTCAATTTGTTCCTTTAATTGGCAAAGAAGGCTGGAATGTTTAAAGATCGCGTTCTGGTAATCACTGGTCCAACCGCCGTTGGAAAGACAGGAATGTCGCTTATTCTTGCAAAACATCATCCGATAGAAATAATCTCCGCTGATTCAAGGCAAATTTATAAATATCTCGATATCGGAACCGCAAAACCATCGAAAGAAGAACTTAATTCAGTAAAACACCACTTAATTGATGAATTAGATCCCACAGAACACTTTAGCGCTTGGAAATTTAAAGAGCAAGCTTCCGATAAAATTCAAGAAATCTTCGCAAAAGATAAATTTCCTGTAATAGTTGGCGGCACCGGACTTTATTTAAAAGCTCTAATTGAAGGACTTTTCAATGAAGACGTGAAGTATGACAAAGAAAATATTAAAAAAGATATTGAAAACAAAATTAATTTATTTGGAAATCAATTCTTGATAGATGAATTACAAAAAAAAGACCCGAAAATATTTGAAATTTACCCAGATTTAAATCCTAGAAGACTATTTCGAGCCCTAGAATTCTATTACGGAACCGGCAAAAAATTCTCAAGAAACATTGGAATAACTACATATAAATCAGATATTAAGTTTCTTTATTTGGTAATCACTGACAAAAGGGAAAAAGTTTATAATAATATCAATAAAAGAGTTATAAATATGTGGAAAAGCGGGTTAGTTGATGAAACTATAAGTATTTTGAACAAGGGATACGATAAAAACCTTAATTCTTTAAATACAGTTGGTTATAAAGAAACTATCGCGCTCTTGGAAGGAAAAATAAACGAGGAGCGAGCAATTGAATTAATTCAGCAAAATACAAGAAGATATGCCAAAAGGCAGATTACCTGGTTCAAAGGGGTTGAAAATGCTGTTTGGTTGCCACAATGGGATCAAAATTCTGCTTATACCTTTCCGATGATAATTGAAGAATTCTTTTATAAACAAAATCCCAGATTCGAACTATACCAATCATTATTTAAAAAAGAA
>CAIWET010000084.1 GCA_903911805.1 uncultured Ignavibacteria bacterium
ATTTTTTTATTGATAATATTCCCTAATTTGCTATTATCGACCACTTATTACGTAAAAAACAATGGCAACGATTCTGCCGATGGATTAACAATTGCAACAGCGTGGCAAACTATTAATAAAATCAATAACCTTAAAATTTTACCAGGCGATAATATTTTATTCGAAGGTGGGCAAACTTTCAACGGTAGCATTTATCTTGATGCAAATGATGCAAATGACAATTTGAATATTGTTACAATTTCTTCTTATGGCAATCAACAAGCAATTATAAATTCTGCTGATAATTATGGCTTTTATGCTTATAATACCCAAGGAATTTTATTAAAAGACTTAGTTTTTACGGGTTCAGGAACAAGCACAAATTTTTACAACGGAGTAACATTTTATGCTGATACTGCAGGAGATACTAAATTTAGCAATATAACTATATATAATCTTAAGATAAATAATTATGGTGGAACTGGTATTTTAATTGGATCTTGGAATAATAATACAGGCTATAATAATGTCCTGATTGATAGATGCATTGTTTCAGATATTTTAACAAATGGAATTAATATTTGGGGAAATGACCAACACACAAGAAATGACTATCCGCATCATAATGTTTCAATAAAGCACACTGAAGTATTTAATGTTACTGGATATGCTGATTCAACTATACACAAAGGAAGCGGTATAATTATCGGACAAGTTGATGGCGGCATTATTGAAAATTGCGTAGCTTATAATAATGGATTTTGGAATACTCATTGTGGTGGACCTGGCGGAATTTGGGCTTGGGAATGCAACAACATTACAATTCAATATTGCGAAAGCCATCATAATTCTTCTGGAAGTGGTTGCGACGGTATAGGTTTTGATTTTGATGGAGGTGTTACCAATTCGATTATGCAATATAATTACTCTCACGATAATGATGGCGCTGGTTATCTTTTAGGGCAATACCAAAACGCAAATGAATGGAAAAATAACGTTATAAGATATAATATTTCTGAAAATGACGGAAGAACAAATGGTGGCGGTATTACACTATTCAAAGGTCCAAATACAACAATGGACAGTTTGAAAATTTATAATAATACGGTTTATATTACAAAATCTGATAAAAACTTTTATGATTCCTTTGCAGCATTTTCAATTGCTTATTGGGATATTGGAATCAATAATGTTGAGGTTTATAATAATATATTTCAGACAAAAGGAGTAAAATTAATTGATATCCCAACTGGATATAATGCATTTTTTGCAGGAAATCTTTACTGGAGCAGTGGTGATACTTTTAAAATCAACTACCAAGGTAAAATTTATAACAATCTTGCTGATTGGAGAACAAGCACTAAAAATGAAGTAATAAATACTAATCCATTTGGTATTAGCAAAGATCCACTTTTAACAAATATTGGGAATAGTATCACCATTTACCCAAAACCACAAGAGGAACTGACTTCTTACAGATTATTAAAAAATTCACCAGCTATAGATGCCGGAATAGATTTAGATTCTTTATTTAATATCAAAATTGGAAATAGGGATTTCTTCAATAATTTAGTACCATATGGCAAGTCACAGGATATTGGAGCATTCGAAAGCAATCTTGAAATATCAATAGTAGAAAATACAATCGATGAGAATTTTGTTAATTATGAAAATCCACTCAATAATGGAAGTAATTTGCATATTTCAGCAACAAATGATATAAATTCGATAGAAATTATAAATTATCTAGGTGAAACAGTATTGTTGCAATCAGGTATAAATTCGATGAATTTTATTATTCCAACCAATAAATTGCCAAAAGGGGCATATTTCCTCAGTATTAAATATAATAATAATAATATTTTAACCAAGAAATTGATTTGTTATTAGAAGAATGTGTTTTCTTTTTTTTACAGGGACAGGAATGTCTAAAGATATGTTATTAGGTCAAGCGGGGGCGCTTG
>CAIWET010000085.1 GCA_903911805.1 uncultured Ignavibacteria bacterium
CCTTTTGAAATTTCGTCTGCGGATTTTTTGTCGTTTTTGATAGATCTTACGTTATTATCTAAATAAACTTCTGTCCCATCAGCCGATAAAACTGCGAATGTAGGTTTGTCGAATTTATTTTTATTTTCAAACCAAAATGCTTTTAAAAGACCACCATAGTATTTTCCATCAGAAATCATTTCATTTGTTGATGTTGTATTTGAAAAATTATTTTCATCAATCCAAAGATCAGAATTTTCGCCAGTAATTTTAATTCCTACGTAATTATTCACCAATTCATTATTTACAACGTGTAAATTGCTTTTTGAATTGCAGATATAAATAGCAGCGTTCTTTTTTGTACCATTAATTACATTATTTTTAATAATGCCACTTTCACAGAACGATTCAGAATCAATATTTCCATAAAATATTCCATAATTTTCGCAATCCGAAATTATATTTTTTGCAGTTACACCAATTTCAATTGCTTGAAGATTTTGAGAAGTACCAAAAATACATATTCCAATTCCACCAGCTTTAAAGTCTTCAGTATTTAAGCTTTTCATTCCAGTAATTTCGCAATTATTGATTTTGCAAAGCTGTGGATTGATTAATTGAATACCATTACCGCAATTCGAAATTTTACAATCTGAAATTAAAGTAAACTGATAATCATTTACTCCAAAAATACCTGATGAAGCTGAAAAATCTAAAAAATTCTTAGTTTTTGCATTATAATTTTTAATTACAAATCCTTCGATTGTAATAAAATCAGCATTAACTGTAATTCCATTTTTATATTCGGATTTGGATTCTTTAATTTCACCATTTAAAACTGGATAATTTTTTCCAATGAATTTCATTTCGATTTTATCAAGTAATACATACTCTTTGTATTCTATTTCTTTTCCATTGTGCTTACCCTCAACAATGATTTCTGATTTTTCATTCGCAATTCTTGTTGCCTGGCTAATTGTTTTAAAAGGTTTTTCAGATGATGACCCTGCTCCCGCAATAGTATCGTTTCCAATTGCACCATTAACAAAAAATGTCATTTGAGAAAAGCTGATATTGCTTAAAAATAAAATTCCTACTAAATAAAAAACTATCTTTTTCATATTTCTAATATTTACTTAAACATAATAATAGTATAACGAATAAATAATACTTTTCGTTACATTCCAAGAATAATATATAATAAAAAAGGAGGACATCACTGTCCTCCTTTTTAAAAGTCGAGATAAAATCAACTATTAGTTAACTTTATACCATCCACCAGCATATACGAATGTAGCTGCTGTGCCAGCTGCTACGTTTGTTCCGTTAACTGTAATGATTCCACCAGTTGTATTAACAACATAGATGAATTGACCATTAATACCAGCTGCTGCTGTATAAGTTGTACCACCAGTAATTGCGTGAACTGTAAATTGTAAGTCTAATGCACCATCAGCTGCATAAGAATTATTACTCATTACAACGCTACCTTGATTAATATTCAAAGCTGGTTGAGCTGCATTTGATTGATAAATGTCTAAAGCAGGAGCGCCCACACCTGAGTTCTGAATTAATACACCGCCGCCATCAGTTCCTGATTGCTGAACAACGAATAATGGGTTTGTTGAACCAACTACGTTATCTGCAACGTTTACTTGAACTTGACCGCCTGTGAATGATGCAGTACCTTTACTTACTGAGAAAGCTAAACCGTCGATATCACTTCTAACTTCAACTGCTGCATCTGCAATTGTAGTATTAAAGATTTGTTTGATACCCCAAGTATTAGTATGAGTTAAGTTAATTCCTAAATCTGTTCCGTCTAAAGTTAATGATGAATTATAAGCTAAACCTAAATGGTTTGCTGAAGTTCCGTCACCTGTTATAGGAGCGTCAACATAAACTGCTGCGTCTGCCCATTCCATATAACTACCAGCATTGTTCCATTTAATTACATAACCTGCTCCAGGAGCATTGTTCATTGCTAATTTTGGTTCTGTAATAGCATCGTCTTTTACAAATAATTCATTTGTAATACCATCAACACCAATTGTTACATCGTCATATGCTACATCAAATGTTACATCAGCTAAATTGTTGAAAGAAGAAGCAACTAAACCTAAGCCAGTTGATAATGTTTTGTCTAATGCACCAATAAATACATTACTTGTTACGCCATCAAGGAAGTAAGCTGAACCATTGAAAGTTGATGTAGAGTTTACTGTTAATAAATCTAAATCAGATAAACCAATGTTAGTTGTTCCTAAAATATCAGCTGTATTAGCTGTTAAACCATCAAATGTTTGTGCAGCTGTCCAAGTATTTGAATTAGCCATATTTAAAGATAAAGCAAAATCTTCACCTAATACTAATGCACCTGGAACAGTAACTGAACCGTTAGATGTAATTGTATAGTTAGGATCGTTCATATCAGCATTTAAGATTGTACCATTTGCAATTTCAGTTGTAGTGATACCTCCTGAAATTACATATAATTCGTTTGAACCATTTAAGCCTAATTGTGTAGCTTGATAAGCTAATCCAAGTGGGCTAGCTAATGTACCATTACCTGTTATAGGATCTTGTACATAAACTGAAGCGTCTGCCCAAGTCATACCGTTAACAGCATCCCATTTGATAACATATTTATCTGCAGGAGCATTAAACATATTTAATTTAGGTTCTGTTACTGCATTGTTTGCTAATTCAGTAGCTGTAATGCCACTTGCTTTAACATACAATTGATTTGAACCATTTAAGCCAATTGTTGAATTGTCATATAATACATTAAATGTTTTGTCTGCGCTATTATTGAATGAGCCTGAAGTTAATGCTTCGCCAGCTGTCCAAGTATATTGCAAGTTACCATTGAATGTTGCGCCTGTAGAAACAACACCGCTGAATGCGCCAGTTGTACCTGTTAAGCCACCATCGAAGTTTTGAACTGCTGTCCAAGTATTAGTATGTGCTAAATCTAAATCTAAATTGAAATTTTCACCTAATACTAATGCACCTGGAGCTACTATTGATCCACCTGTTGATGTTACTGTATAGTTAGGATCAAACATATCTTCATTTAAG
>CAIWET010000086.1 GCA_903911805.1 uncultured Ignavibacteria bacterium
TTTATTTAAAAATTCTTATTTTTGCAAATTATTAATTTAAGATTATGTTATGGTAGAACAATATTTAGCTTTTGATTTAGAAACCCTCGGAGATGATTATGATTCGCTCAGTGAATCTCAGCAGGAATATATCGTAAGATACGCTCAAACAGACGAAGATAAGATACGCAAAATAAATGAAATGGCTCTTTCTCCAATTTCCGGCAAAATTGTTTGTATCGGATTGCTTTTTATCAGTGGGGAAGAAGGAGTGCCACCAAAACCTATTACTTTTAGCGTTGACCAAAATATTACCGATGATACAGTTAAAAATGAACAGTATCTCGAATCTGGTGCTAAATGCTATTTGGGTACTGAAAAGAGAATTTTAGAAGAATTTTGGAAAATTTTCGAAAAATATCCAAATATTAAATTGATTTCTTTTAATGGTAGAAATTTTGATGCCCCATATTTAATGTTAAGGTCTGCAATTCATAGAATTCGCCCAACAAGAAATCTTATGTCTGGTACAAAGTTTTCTTATGATAGGCATATTGATTTGGCTGATGAATTGACATTTTTTAATCCATCAGGTTATGGCGCTACAAGAAGATTTAATTTTGATTATTATTCCCAAGTATTTGGAATTCCTTCACCAAAAGGTGGTGGAATCGACGGTTCTAAAGTTGGAGAGTTTTTCAAAGAAGGAAAAATTCTTGATATCGCAGAATATTGCTTACGTGACGTAGTTGCCACTTGGGAACTTTTTAAAATTTGGAAAGAGTTTATTTGCTTTAAATAATTATTGAGAGAATTATGAATAAAAAGATTTTTGCCGGATTGGCTTTCATTATACCTTTTATTATTTATTTTATAACCCTGGCTCCAAATGTTATGTTCACTGATAGCGGTGAGCTGGCAGGAGTTTGCGTAAATCTTGGAATTGCACATTCTACTGGATATCCGCTATTTACAATCTTAGGGCATTTATGGAGCTTATTACCATTAGGCATAAGTAAAATTATGCAAATGAATCTATTTTCGGCAATAGCTACTTCTTTGGGTTCATTTGTTTTCTTTTTTGTTTCAAACGAATTTATCAAGCTGTATCTTGAATTATCTAGCAAAAACAAAAAAGCACCTACCAAGTCAAATAAAAAAGATACACCTGAAGTGAAAATTGATAATGTAATTGATGATAATACCATCTATGTGATTTCACTGGTTTCATCATTGATTTTTGCATTTGGAAAAACTATTTGGGGACAAGCGACTTCTATTGAGGTATATTCCTTGCAGATTGTATTTTTCAATTTGATTACATTATTTCTATTAAAAACCAGGGATTATAGCACAATCAATAAAAGCATCATTATTCTGGCATTTAGCATAGGATTAGGTTTTGCTAATCATATGAATACAATTTTGATTATTCCATTAGTATTTTGGGTTTATTTCTTTGGATTTGATGTAAAGCCTGATTTCAAATTAAATAAAATCTGGATGCTAGGAATTCTTTTAATACCAATTCTAATCGGTGTCTCATTTTATATTTATCTGCCATTGAGATCAATGACATTTCCTGATTTTAATTGGGGCTGGGTACATAGAAGTTGGGATAAATTCATTTATCACGTTAGTGGTAAGCAATATCAGGTGTGGATGTTCACAGATCCAGAATCAGTATCTAAGAATTTTGGAATATTCTTTGACAATCTACCATTTGAATTTGCTTTTATTGGGTTGGGATTAGTTTTATGGGGATTTATTAAATTATTTAAAACAATTGGATTGCTTTTAATTACTTTAATAATGATTATTTCCTGTATGTTTTATTCACTAAATTATTCAATTCACGACATTGACAATTATTTCATTTTAGCATATATAAGTTTATCATTAATGATGGTAATTGGATTTGTGGGACTAATCCAATTTAAACAATCAGGCAATCTTGGCAAATATTTTTGGTTTGGATTTTTGGGTGATTCACTAAACAAAAAAGTTCTTAAAAATTTCGCTTTTATATTATTCTTAATACCTCTTTGGGCATTAAAGTTAAATTATTCAGAATGTGACCAATCTAAAAATCTGATGGTTTCAGAATATACTAATACGATGGCTACAAACCTTGATTATAATGCTTTAATTATTTCCAGACAATGGGATTATTTTTGTTCAGCTTTTTGGTACAAACAAAAGGTTGAAGGATTGAGACCAGACGTAATTTTAATTGAAAAGGAATTGCTTCGCAGAACTTGGTACATACAGCAATTAAAGAAAATGTATCCATCATTAGCAAAATCATCTGGTTTTGATATGGATAATTTCTTGAAAGATCTTGAGCTATTCGAGTCCGATAAAGATGGATATCAGCAATCAATACAATCAAATTTCCAGTCGATGCTAGCAAGTTTTATTGAAATGAATATTGATATTAGACCGGTTTATATCACTTTAGATTTGTTGCAAGACGTTACTGATCTTAATTTTATCAAACAATACAATCAAATACCTCAGGGCTATGCAATTAAATTGGAACGAAAAAATAATGTTGGTAAGATTGATTTATCAAAAGTGGATATCACAAAATTTGTTAATTCTTTTAAAAATGATAACGACCATTTAGAAATGGGTATCAAAGAAGTTACCTCAAATAACTTAACAAACCTTGGAAATTATTCATTTGTAAAAGCCGGTGATACTGCAACAGCTATCAGGGCTTTTGAAATGGCATTAAAA
>CAIWET010000087.1 GCA_903911805.1 uncultured Ignavibacteria bacterium
AATATTTTTTTAGTTTTATTAAATATATGAAAATTAGTTATTATAATATAGGTTGCAAAGTTAATTTTGCAGACATTTCTCAAATAATTGAAGATTTTAAAAAAGATGGTGCAGAATTAGTTGAATTTGGTACCGAATCAGATGTAGTTTTGATAAATACTTGTACCGTAACAAATCAAGCAGATGCTGATTGTAGAAAAATTATTAGAAAAGCCCATAAATCTTCCCCAAATGCGTTCATTGGAGTGGTTGGTTGTTATGCTCAATTAAAATCAGAGGAAATTTCAAAAATCGAAGGTGTTTCAGGAATTTTTGGAAATCACGACAAATTTAAAATTAAAGAGCATATCAAGGATTTCCATTTATTAAATTCACCATCAATTTTTATCACTGATAACGAAGAAGTTCCCTTCCATACTTCAACTTCTTTTGACAATGATTCTCATACTAGAGTAGTTTTTAAAATTCAAGATGGTTGCGATTATGTATGTACATATTGCACTATTCCTTTTGCTCGCGGAAAAAGTAGAAGTATGAATTTTGATGAATTAAAAAATAAATTAATTGAATTCAATTATTCAGAGTTTAGTGAGATTATTTTTTCAGGAATTAATCTTGGTGAATACAAATCTTCTACTGGTGAGAATTTCACTGATGTTTTGAAATTTATTAAAGATTTAAATCCATCATATAGAATTCGAATCTCATCTATTGAGCCAAATTTAATTAATGATGAAATAATTGAATTGGTTGCATCAACTCCTAGCATTTGTAAACATTTCCATATTCCATTACAAAGTGGATCATCTGATATTTTGAAATTGATGAAACGAAGATATAATTTAGAGAGATTTTTAGATAGAATTAATAGAATTAAAGAGCGAATCCCATATTGTGGAATAGGGTTAGATGTCATCACAGGTTTCCCCGGTGAATCTGATTCACATTTTGAAGAAACATATTCATTAATTGAAAAATTGCCAATTTCTTATTTACACGTTTTTACTTATTCGAATAGAGAATTAGCTCCTGCCAGCAAATATGATGATCAAATTCTTGGCAATATCAAAAAAATAAGAACAAATAGATTAAAAAAATTATCTGATATTAAAAAATTTGAATTTTATAAATCTCAAATTAATTCAATTCAAACAGTAATTCCTGAAACTTACAATGAGAATTATAAGATATGGAAAGGCTGGACAGATAATTATATCGCTGTAGCTTTCGAAGGAGAAGAATTGATTCATAATCAATTTAAAAAAATTGTTTTATCTGAAATTTCAGGTGAAAGGGTTTTAGCAAATATTGTTAAATAAAAAAAAATGGATTCCTTTGTTAAAGGAATCCATTTTTCTCAATATTGTATTTTATTTTAATACATTTGGTCAATTAAGTCGGAGTACTTTCTTTCAACAAATTTGCGTTTTACACTTAATTTTGGAGTTAATTCACCATTTTCAATTGAAAATGGTTGGTCAAGAAGTACAAATTTTCTTACTCTTTCAAATTTAGCCAAATCTTTTTGATATTTATCAATTTCCATTTTAATAAATGAAATTATTTTTGAATCTTTAATTAAATCAGATGTAGTATTGTAAGCTATACTGAATGTTTCAGCTAATACTTTTAATTGATCAAAATCAGGTATTATAAGTGCAGTACAGTATTCTCTTTGGTCGCCAACTAGAAAGCATTGATTAACATATAAACTTTGAGATACTAAATTTTCTATTGGTTGGGGAGCAATATTCTTACCACCAGATGAAACTAATATGTGTTTTTTTCTATCAGTTATTTTAATATTACCTTTTTCTGTAATAATTCCAATGTCACCCGTATAAAGCCAACCTTCTTCATCAAGACAAGCAGAAGTTGCTTCTTTATCATTCCAATAGCCTTTCATAATATTGTCACCTTTAGCGATTATTTCACCATCTTCACCAAATCTAACTTGAACTGATTTCAATGGAATTCCTACTGTACCTGGCTCAATATTTTGAACTCTGGATGCAGCAATAACAGGAGAAGCTTCAGTTAAACCATAACCTTCAACAACAATATAACCTAATGCTAAAAAGAATTCGCAAGTTTCTGGAGATAGTGCTGCACCACCAGATACGAAAGTAATTTTATCAACACCAAGTTTAGCTCTCAGTTTTGAAAACACTAATTTATCAGCTAATTTATACTTTGAACTCAAAAGAAATCCTAATTTATTATTGCCTTTAGCTCTAACATATTCAATTCCAGTATTAACCGCCCATCTGAAAATTTTCTGTTTTGATTCCTTTTCTTTTTCCATACTTGTAGAAACTCTTTTTTTAATTGTATCCAAAAGTTTAGGAACTGTTGTCATATAATTAGGTTTGAATTCTTTAATATTGCTTACTACCATTTCAATAGATTCAGCTAATACAACAGTTGAACCTGCAAAAAAGGCAGTATAGAATCCACCCATTCTCTCATAAACGTGACAGAAAGGTAAGAATGAAAGAAATGTATGAGTCTCATTGATAGGAATAATATCATCTCTTAAATCTTCATAATTTGAATATATGTTTTTATGTGTTAACATTACCCCTTTAGGGTTACCAGTTGTTCCACTAGTATAAATAATAGTCAATAAATCATCAATAGATATCTTCTGAGCTAAATCATTAATAATACTCTCTCTTTCTTTATTGTCTTTTAATTCTTGACCTCTTGCAATCACATTAGAGAATTTTTTAACCCCTAAATCATCTGTAATAAATTCATCATCCATTACAATAATATGCCTTAAATGAGTAAGAGATTCTTTTACTTCTAATAATTTGCTCATTTGAAATTTATTAGAAACAAATACTGCAACTGCAGCACAATCATTAAAAATATACTCTTCTTGTTTTGCAGATAAAGTAGGAAATATAGGTACATCCACAGCGCCAATTAAAGAAATTGCCAAACTGGAAATAATCCATTCAATTCTATTTTCTGATGCAATACCTACTCTATCTTTAGGTCTAACACCTAATGACAAAAGTCCTAAAGCAAGTCCAGTAACTTTTTCGTAGAGCTCATTATAATTAATACTATTCCACTCACCATTCTTTTTGAATTTATAAGCGGTCTTATTTTGAAATTTTTGCGTTGTATTGAGAAACAACTCGGCAATATTAAAACTCATATTTTTTCCTTATATGAAAATTACTTTTTTAATATAACTATTTAATGAACTATTTATTTTGTAAAAAATGAATGTAATTCATTATTTCTAATTTTTGTTTATTATTTAATTTTTGGGAAACGGAAAACATCAAGTTTTGTCCAGTACTTAAAATATGAAATAATCTTCTATCAGAAAACTTTTTTGTAATTTCTCGTGTTAAATCCTGAGGTTTAGGAAATCCCTCTTCATTAGAGTCTAACTGTACTTTGGTAACTATCCATCCATTACCTTTACCTGAGCTGTCGTGGCAAATTGAGCAATGTGTAAAATATAATTTCTTACCATTTTCTATAGAAAGAGTATCAAGTTTTTCAAATAAATCAGATTTTTCGGCTATTTCGAATTCTGTAGGATCCAAATAATAAAAGTTATCATTATTAGGGATAATGCTATCATTAATAATTGTATTATTA
>CAIWET010000088.1 GCA_903911805.1 uncultured Ignavibacteria bacterium
AAATATTAATATATAATATTTTCAAGTATTTATATTCTATACAACTTTATTAATTACAATATCAGAAAAAGTATAAAATATGGCAGACGACGGCAAACAAATAATTTTCTCGATGATTGGTGTAAGCAAAAAGTTTCCACCACAAAAGCAAGTTCTCAAAGATATCTATTTATCCTTCTATTATGGTGCAAAAATCGGAATTATTGGTCTCAATGGTTCTGGTAAATCCACACTTCTTAAGATAATTTCAGGTGACGAACAGCATTACGATGGTAATGTTACTTTCTCTCCGGGCTATTCTGTTGGCTATTTAGAGCAGGAACCTCATCTTGACGATGAAAAAACTGTTAAAGAAATTGTGCAGGAAGGCGTTCAGGAAATCGTTGATTTATTAAAAGAATACGACGACGTTAATATGAAATTTGCTGAGCCAATGGATGATGACGAAATGCAAAAGCTTTTGGATCGCCAAGGTGCTTTGACCGATTCACTCGACCATTTAGATGCTTGGGAACTCGATAGCAAATTAGACCGTGCTATGGATGCTTTGCGTTGCCCTGATGAAAATGCACAAATCAAGTACCTTTCGGGTGGTGAACGTAGAAGAGTTGCACTTTGCAGATTATTATTGAAAAATCCTGATATTTTATTACTCGATGAGCCAACCAACCATTTGGATGCTGAATCAATTTTCTGGCTAGAACAATTCTTATCTAATTACAAAGGAACTGTAATCGCTGTAACCCACGATAGGTACTTCTTAGATAACGTTGCAGGCTGGATACTCGAACTCGATAGAGGCGAAGGTATCCCTTGGAAAGGTAATTATACTGAATGGTTAGAGCAAAAATCCAAAAGATTAGAGCAAGAAGAAAAAACTGAGAGCAAAAGAAGAAAAACTCTTGAGCACGAACTCGAATGGGTTAGAATGTCACCCAAAGGTAGAAACGTAAAAGCTAAAGCAAGACTTTCGGCTTATGACAATTTGATGAATCAGGATACAAAAGAAAAAGAAGAAAGATTGGAAATCTTTATTCCAAATGGTCCAAGATTAGGTAATAATGTAATCGATGCTACGAATATATCAAAATCATTTGGCGATAAAGTTCTATTTGAAAATCTTTCATTTAGTTTGCCACCAGCTGGGATTGTTGGTATTATCGGACCTAACGGAGCTGGTAAAACAACATTATTCAGAATGATTATGGGTCAGGAGACATCCGATAGTGGCTCAATTACAGTTGGCGATTCTGTTCAACTTGGATATGTAGATCAACAGCACGCTTCAATCGACCCAGAAAAAAATGTTTGGGAAGTAGTTTCTGGAGGGTATGATTTAGTAAAATTAGCGGATAGAGAAGTAAACTCAAGAGCTTATGTTGCTAGATTCAACTTTAGTGGACCTGACCAACAAAAGAAATGCGGAATATTGTCCGGTGGTGAAAGAAATCGTTTACATTTGGCATTAACATTAAAAGAAAATGCAAATGTTTTGTTACTCGATGAGCCAACCAACGATATTGACGTAAATACCTTAAGAGCATTAGAGGAAGGTCTTGAGAATTTTGCAGGATGTGCAGTAGTAATCTCCCACGATAGATGGTTTTTAGATAGAATTGCAACACATATTTTAGCATTCGAAGGCGATTCCGAAGTATATTTCTTTGAAGGTGGATTTTCTGAATACGTAGAAAGTTACAAGCGCCGTAAAGGTGATTTTACACCACACAGATTAAAATATAAAAAATTAATGGCATAAGAATTAAATTCAATTTTCATAAAAAAGGCAGGTCTTAAGATCTGTCTTTTTTTTTGTTTAATCAAGTATTTCATGCCACATTTCGGTGCGGCATCTCAGTTTGAAATTACGCACTAAACTCGCCCCACCCTAAATCCCTCCCCTTGAAGGGAGGGACTTGAAGAGAAGGAAATTTTTATCTTTGTAGAGACGCACTGATGTGCGTCTCATACTCAATGCCGTCATCCTGAACGAAGTGAAGGATCGCGTTAATAATTTTGTGTTTCATCTGCACTTCGGTGTGGTATTTCAGTTTGAAAAAACGCTCTCATAACGCCCCACCCTAAATCCCTCCCCTTGAAGGGAGGGACTTGAAGATAAGGAAATTTTTATCTTTGTAGAGACAGGTCTTAGACCTGTCTTCTTTTAATAATATTTTGTAAGTCATGCCGCACTTGATGCGGTATCTCCGTTTGAAAAACGCACTAAACTCGCCCCACCCTAAATCCCTCCCCTTGAAGGGAGGGACTTGAAGCGAAGGAAATAAAATACTCTTAACCACTTTTAAAAAAAATGAAAAAAAAGATAGATTATGAAACAAGAGCTACAAAAAAAGGGCGGGTTAAAAAAACCTGCCCTTTATAAAACCTAAAATATTAAATTTAAAACATATAAGTTGTATTCAAATCTCTTGGAATTGATTTTAATTTTTCAATATTTTTTTCAATTTCTTTGGTCATTTTACCATATTGATTCAATACTTCAACTGCTTTATTATAATCACCTTCAGCTTGTAAAGTTAAAATAATTTTTGATAATTCAGCAACAGCTGGGAAAAATTTCTTATCATCAACAGTTAATTTACCATCTTTTGTTTTTGTGATTGCGCCTTTTTCTTGAAGGAAATTAAGCTGTACTAAATTGCTTTGTCCGTGAGCTTCGCCACCAAATCTAATTGAACGATAAAGACCAGCAATGTAAGTTGCAATTGATTTTTTCATTTCATCTTTAGTGATTAATCCCATTTCGAGCAAATGCTTGTGGTTATACATCCCAAGAATATCGGCTTTAGTTTCTTCAATTGCTGAATATTTTTCTTTCAAAGCTCTTCTAACTGGCAAAGAATCGTTGCCATAAACAAAGCCTCTGCCGAGTGTATGTGAAACTTCGTGCAATGTAACAAAGCTAGTAAATGCGTGTTTGTCAACAAAAGGAACTAATTTTGGATCCAAAATTTCTTTTGCGATTGGAACAACGATTTTATCAAATTTTGCTTCCATCATATTTTTGAACATTTGCTTTTTTCCGCCTTTTACGTCAGTAACTCTTGGGTCATTTGGCAAGGAAGATGCAATAGTTTTAACCGCTTTTTGGCAATCTCCACCAAAATAAACAACATTCATTACAGAAAGAATATTATCGCTTCCACCTGCATTTGAGCGAATGTACTTTTTATCATAAGGCAATAGCTGTTCAAAATTATTAATGTTTGCTTTGAAAACATCAAGCTCTTTAGTTGCTTCAAAATCTTTTACTAAAACTGCAGCTTCATAAGCAGTTTTATAATTAAAAAGTCCATCTTCATAATTTTCAATTGGACCAATAACAACATCAATATCGCTATCAGTTACGTCCATCCAAGCCATATCACTTTCGTAATAATCATCAGTCATAAGAGCTTTAGCTCTCAATTGCAGATATTTTTTAAATTGTGGATGGTCGCATACATCAGCCGCTCTTAATAATGTGTTATAGATATCATAAACTTGAATATACTCTTTATGATATGGAACGGCAACTAATTCTTTGCCTTCCCTTTTAACAACGGTATATTGGCTTTCGAGAGCTTCCTTTTTTTCCGGATGAGCTTTTACATAACTCTCAAATTCTTCTTTGGTCATATCCTGAGGATAAAAATTTGATACTTCAGGTTTGATTGCAGGACCTTCTCCGCAAAATCTTCTGTTGCCATAAACTCTATCATATGGACCATAATGAATTTTAAGATATTCAAAAGTTTGTTTCATAATATCAGAAAGAACCATAGAATGATCTGTTCTTAAATTAATTCCATCTGTAGAAGATTGTTTCCAGAATATTTCGTCTGCCATATGACCGGCATTAGTCAACAATCTAATCAATTCCATTTTTTTCTTATCGAATTTCGATAAATCAACTTTAATTTCTATAGGTGTATATTCATTTAATCTATCAGAAATTGGTGGAATATCCATATTGTCCTCGCTGAATGCACAGCTCATTACTAAAAACAAGCCGAAAAGTGAAAGAAATGCATTTTTAAACATAATTAATTTTCTATTAAGTTAAACATAATTTACAAAATTACTCTTATCAGCACAATTAATCAAAAAATATTAAATATTTCACTCATTTTCTTGATTATAATTGAAAAATTCCGTAATATGCAATAACTTTATTTGTTAAAGGAGTTTTTAAAATGATGATTACAACAAAAGTCGAAGACCTAATGACAAAAGATGTCTTTACGGTCAATATCGAAGATACTATTAAAAAGGCTGATGACATAATGCATCAGGAGCATATTAAGCAAGTGCCGGTTTTAGAAAGTGGTAAATTAGTAGGAGTTATTACTGAGCGTAAGTTAATGGAATATACTCTTAAAAAACTTTATGATGCAGATGAACCATTTGGTGAAGCTGGATATAATGATATTGTAGATTTTGAGAAAATTATGTCTCAAAGTTATTTTAAAATCTATCCAGAGGATAGTATAAAAAAAGCTGTTGAGATAATGGCTAAGAAAAAAGTTGATTATCTGCCTGTTGTTGATTGGGAAAATAACCTTGTTGGGCTGATTACCAATCACGATATTCTTATGTTTTTCCATAAGAATTTTATTGAAGGTAAATTCTAAGAAGGATTTGAAATGTATTCAAAAGTTCATTCAGCATCTGTATTTGGCATAGGAGCTTTTTTGGTTGAAATCGAGACTCATCTCGATAAAAATGTTCCAGGATTTGTTATTGTTGGTCTTCCTGATTCGGCAGTAAAAGAAAGCAAGGAGAGAGTAATTGCAGCTATTAAAAACTCTGATATTCCTTTTCCTTTAGCTAAAATTACTATAAATCTCGCTCCTGCTGACGTTAAAAAAGAAGGCAGTGCATTCGATTTGCCAATTGCAATCGGAATACTTGCAGCAAACGAAGTTATTAATTATGATAATTTTGCTGAAACTCTATTTTTGGGTGAGCTTGCATTAGAAGGTGCATTAAGGTCAATTCAGGGCGTTCTTTCGATTACAATCGAAGCAATCAAAAGAGGATTTAAAAGAATTATTTTGCCAACAGAAAATGCTAATGAAGCAGCTTTGGTGCAAGGGATTGAAGTTATTCCAGTAAATACACTAAAAGAAGCTGTAGAATATTTGAATGGTGGATTTGAAATTCTGCCACGAACAGTTGATGTCGAAGAAATTTTCCGTCAGGGACAAAGCAATTATCACTTTGATTTGTCTGACGTTAAAGGTCAAGAAAACGTAAAGCGTTCTATAGAAGTAGCTTCTGCCGGAGGTCACAATATATTGATGATTGGACCTCCCGGCTCGGGCAAAACAATGATTGCTAAAAGGATTCCTACGATTTTACCACCATTATCGGTTGAAGAATCTTTAGAAACCACCAAAATACACTCAGTTTCGGGACTTTTATCAAGAGATGAAGCCTTGATAACAACTCGTCCGTTCAGGTCGCCACATCATACTATTTCTGATGCTGCACTAGTTGGTGGAGGAATGAATAAAATTAAACCTGGTGAGATTTCTTTGGCGAATCACGGAGTATTATTTTTGGACGAATTACCAGAATTTGCAAGAAATGTACTTGAAGTATTAAGGCAACCATTAGAAGAAAAGCGAATCGCAATTTCCAGAACAAAAATGAGCATCGAATATCCCGCGAATTTTATGCTGGTTTGCTCGATGAACCCTTGCCCTTGTGGCAATTACGGTAATCCACAAAAGGAATGTACTTGCACTCCGACGATGATACAACGTTATTTATCAAAAATTTCTGGACCGTTATTAGATAGGATTGATATTCATATTGAAGTAGCGGCAGTGAATTTCAATGAGCTTTCCTCAGGAAGAGTTGGTGAAAAATCCGAGAAAATCAAAGAAAGAGTAATCAATGCCAGAAATATTCAAACAGAAAGATTTAACGGAATCAAAAATGTATTCAAAAATGCAGATATGGGTTCAAAAGAACTAAGAAAATTCATCAATCTTGATGTTCCATCTCAGGAATTGCTCAAAATGGCAATGAATAAACTTAATTTATCGGCGAGAGCTTACGATAGAATATTGAAAGTATCCAGAACAATTGCCGATTTATCTGGTTCCGAGTCAATAAAATCAGAGCATATTTCAGAGGCAATTCAATACCGAAGTTTAGATAGGGAATATTGGAAATAACTTTCTAATAAGTCCAATTCTGTTATTACTACGAAAGCAGGAATCTGGTTAATTTTTTGTATGTCATGCCGCACTTGATGCGGCATCTAAGTTTGAAAAAACATTTTCCACTCGCCCCTCCCTATGAAAGCAGAGGCTTAAAGAAGGGATTATTTTATCTTTGTAGAGACGCACTGCTGTGCGTCTTTCGTTTTCTGCCGTCATTCTCAAGCGAAGCGAAGAATATGGTTAAAATTTATAGCACCATCGGCATTGAATTTACCCCACCCCAAACCCCTCCCCTTGAAGGGAGGGGCTTAAAGATTGATATTTCCAATCTTCCAGCTGGAGTATATTTTATTAAAATTGGTGATAAATTTAAGAAATTTGTAAAATTGTAACTCATTCATCCCTGAATGAGCAAATTGCAAATGATGGGGTCCACCTTTGAGGTGGGCTCCATCTTGTTCGAAGAGAAAATACCACCCCGTCAAACCTTTCAGGTTTGCCACCCCTCCTTGCCAAGGAGGGGATTATCAAGATTGATATATAAAATTCTTCGTAAGTCAAGAATCCCTGCTTGACCAATACAATTATATTAATAGAGCAAAATCCTCAAAATATTACTTAATCAACTAATAAAATATACATTACTTGAATAAAATATCTTGCACATAATTTAAAATTTATATAAATTACATTAGTTACAATTTGTGTAAGGAAAAAATGTATGTGGAAATATTTTATTTTACTATTGTTCATCACACTTTCGAATAATCTTTTTGCCCAAAGAGAAGCTGATTTACTTTTTGTTACAGATAAAATATTTTCTGATAATATAAATATTCAAGGAATAAATATTCATTTTACTCCTAATTGTTCAAAGTTATTAAATGAATCCTACATCGATTATAGCAATTTAGAATTTAAATATAATGATTTAAATTATGGTCACTTTCAATGGATTCCAATGACATTATGTGATTCTGTTGGGAAATTATTATTTTTTACTAATGGATATAATATATGGAATAAATATAAAAAAAAAATAAATAATGCTGATAATATTAATGGTGGTATCGAATTCGAAAAGTATCTTACTCAAAGTTTAATTATACCTTACCCCGAGTTTAAAAACAAGTATATAATTTTTAATATAGATTCTTACTACAATATGGATACAATTCCAAGATTTTCTAATATAGTGTATTCGATAATTGAATTTAGTTCACAGAATGATTCTGGAACAGTTCTACAAAAAAATATACAATTAGGTAATAATAAATTTGATTATATAAATTTACTACCAGTAGCACATAAAAATGGAAAAGATATTTGGTTAATCGCTGTTGATACAAATGGTTATGTGAAATTGTTTCTTTTTAATAAAGATGGCTTATTAATTAAAGAATATCTTTCAAATTTTATTAAATTAGATATATTCAAAGGTATAATTAATCGAAAAATATTAAATTTAGTTAATATTGGTGTTTCTTTTAAAGGAAATATTGTAAAATTTACAACAGATTCATCTTTAACACTTTGTAAATTTGATAATAATACAGGAATTTTCAAAGATATTATCAAATTTAATTACAATGACAATATTAAAAGTTTTTTTAATAATAGTAATTTTTCACCCAATGGGAACTTTATAATCTCAAATTCTCCCCTAACAATATATAATTTGAATGATTGGGATTCCACTAAAATTATTGGTTCAAAAAAAATTGTTAGTAATGATAATACTTATACATTTCAATCTCCAAAAGGTGATATTTTTGTAATTCATCCGAACGAATGGAAATCATATATACAAAATTGCTATTATTCGATTTTAAATTTTAATAATGACTCATATACATTTATTAAAAATATTTTCAAATCGGAATTAAATCCTAATAGTTTCTTTTTAAATTGGTATAACTTGCCCTACCACGCATTCCTATATCATTTTATAGATTACAAAAAACCAGTTTGCGAAACCCAGAAATTGGAATTTGACTTGTTGCCTTTTGTACCCAAAGGAGCAGAGGACGATCCTAAAGTAATTTTCGAATGGAAAGGACCTGAAAACTTCTTCTCACTTTTGCGAAGACCTTCAATTGATTCTGTTACTCAAAAGAATTCGGGTTGGTATTATTTGACTTTATTCACTCCTGAGGACACATTAAGAGATAGTCTTTATATTGATATTCCGTTAAAAAATTATATAAAAATTCAATCAAATAAAACTACTCCTTGCCCAGGAGATACTGTTACTTTAGCAATTGACAGCACATATAAGAGCATTTACTGGAATACAGGAGATTCAACTCAGTCAATAAAAGTTGCCAAACCTGGCAAATATACAATAATGATTGAGGACGAAAATTGCTGCAATAGTTATGAGGAAATAGAAGTAGTTTATTCAACAGCACCCAACCCAGAAATTGAAATAATAGGCAATAATCCATCTTGTTTTGGCGATACTGTAATTATTAAACCGAAGAATAATTATCCAGTAATCTTGTGGGACGATAGCGATACAAATAGAATTAGAAAAATAACTAAAACAACAGCATTTGAACTAACTGTAATAGATTCGAATGGTTGCTCGGCAAAAAGTACTATTGAAATAAAATTTGCAAATAAACCCAAACCAACAATAGCAGGTGACACCAAGATATGTCTTGGTACAATCTCAACTTATGAAATTACAACAAATAAAACCACCAAAAAAGATATAACAATAAGTGGTGGAAGTATTCAGAGCCGAACAGAAAACGAAATTCGGATTCTTTGGGATAAAGTTGGAGATTATTTAGTAGAGATAATTGAAACTGACACAATTAATGGCTGTATTGGCAAAACAAGTTTAAATATAACAGTAGATTCTCTTAAGAAACCAACTATTCGCCAAGATATTCCACTTTGTTATGGTTCAATTGGAAAATTATCAGTACTTGATGCATACGATACTTATTTTTGGTCAACTGGCGAAAAAACACAATCCATTTTTGTAACAAAATCAGGGACTTATAAAGTTGTTTGTACACTATCCGGTGGATGCTCTGATTCCTCTGAAAAAACTGTAAACGAAGTACCAAAGCCAAAAATTGAGATAATATCTGATAAAGGAAATACAATTTGCCAAAAAGGTGAAAAAGTAACATTGTCTGTAAATCCTAATGATCCTGAATATTCATATTTTTGGTCAACCGGATTGATAACCCCATCAATAACCGTATCCGATAGTGGAACTTATTATTTATTTGCTGTAAACAAGTATGGCTGTGCAGATACGGCAATATATAGAATTAATATAGCACCAGAATTTACTCCAGAAATTACAGCAAATAAATTCAAGATCTGCAAAGGTGAAGAACTCGAATTATCAGCAAATCCAAATCAAACAGATTATAAATATTTATGGAGCAATGGATTAACTTCAAGTAAAATAACAATCAAAGATCCAGGAACATATAAAGTTAAAGTAAGCAATCAATTTGGCTGCACAAAAGAAATCGAGCAAATAATTGGGCTAAACCCAACAATATCAATACAATTAGACACAAGCAGATCCCAAATAGGCAACAGTACAGAAATAACAATGACAATTTTCTGTGAAACAAAAATCCAATTAAACAACATTGAAATCAAGTTAATAATAGATGGTAGCTCATTACTAATAACAGAGGAACAAAAATACTTAACGTATAATTATTTGCCAAATCAGAACTTAGAATTAATAATAAAAATTGATTCAATAGATTTCAACAAATCGAGTAAAATGCAATACAAAGTACGAGGAAACACATTATTAGCTAACAACTTAAACAACCCAATAATCATAGATAATGTAAGTTTAAAAGCAGATGAATTTTGCATAGAAAAAATTCCTGGTGCATTAATATTAGAGAAAATATGCACTTATGATTTGCGAAAAGTAAAGTTAATCGATGAATTCAGTTTTGAAATATTGCCTAATCCCGCAAGTGATTATATAGAAATCTCTTTGTCCCCCGTTGGCGGGGGTAGGGGGTGGACTCCTGAAATCTTCAACGTCTTCGGAGAAAATACCACCCCGTCAAACCTTTCAGGTTTGCCACCCCTCCTTGCTAAGGAGGGGATAATCAAGATTGATATTTCCAATCTTCCAGCTGGAGTATATTTCATTAAAATTGGTGATAAATTTAAGAAATTTGTGAAGATGTAGCTCATTCATCCCTGAATGAGCAAATTGCAAATGATGGGGTCCACCTTTGAGGTGGGCTCCATCTTAAAGTTGGCTTCGATACGAAGCTACGCTTCACTCAGCCAACGGCTCAAACCGGTCATTGAGTAAATTCCGAAGGAATTGTATCGAAATGACCATCTGACAAATTCTTCGTAGGTCAAACATCCCTGCTTGACCATCTTAATGAAAAATATTCACTCTTGTATGTGCAATACCAAACTTTGATAATAGATCCCCCATCTAATTCGGAATTACAAATATAGAAATTGAGTTAAAATGAATTTATTATGAAATATATAAATAATTCTTGCATTATTCAACTATATTGTTGTAAGTTACCATCATATTAGTTACATAATTAATTTAGGTTGAAATTTATATAAAAAAAG
>CAIWET010000089.1 GCA_903911805.1 uncultured Ignavibacteria bacterium
AAAATATTGATTTATTATTTGGTAAATATTTATGGCAGAAATGAAAAGAAACGACTTTAGCCCTCCTTGGATGGCGGCTTTAGTTAGCTCACCAGTTATTTTATCGGTTGTTTATTACTTTATTGCAAAGCAATTCAACAACTCAAAAATGACATATTTTGAGTATTTGCAATTTACATCGCTAATTTTAGTTGTTGTTGTAGGTGGATATCAAGTATATTTTTGGACTCAAAGACACAGCAATCAATCCAAAACAAGGATTATCAAAAGTTTTATTGATGATTATATTCCATTTTGGCCCATATGGGTTTGGATTTACAGCTTCTTATATTATGTATTGATTGGTGGATTATTAATCACTATACCAAGCATCGAAAGAGGTGTTTATCTTATCTTTGGTGGATTATTATTACTTGTTGGGCAGAGCTTGGTTTTCTATTTATTCCCAGCTATTAACCCTCCAGAATGGAGAAACTTCAACGAAGACAACATCCATAAAAGATTCTTGAAATATGTTCAGGCATTTGACCAGGAAAACAACTGTTTTCCAAGTATGCACTGTTCATTAGCGACATACATAAGTTTATTTATGACTCCATTAATGGGTATTTATTCGTGGGTATTTATAATCTTGATTTCATTATCTTGCTTATTTACAAAGCAGCATAACATATTAGATGTTATAGCTGGTGTTGCTCTCGGTGCAGGAGTATTTTATTTGGTATTTTAACAGTGTTATTTTAGAATCTAGATTTCAGAGAGGTCGTTTTTACTATTAAAAATGACCTCTTTTATTTTCTAATAAAAGTAAATTTATGTTTATCTATCAATTAAAAAAAATCATATCTATTTAAATAAAATTTCATAAGTTTGTATAAATATTATTGATATTTCAGGGTGAATTCTCTTTTTTTAAAATTATTTATAAAGGCATTAAAATGAAAAAATTGACAAGTGTAATTGTATTGTTGTTTATGCTTTCTTTTGTAGCATCGTGCGAAAAAAAACCTAGTCAAGAAATCGCTAAAGTTGAGAATAAAGCAACAGAAGCAGCCGCCCAAACTTCAAATGAAGTTTCAGCAAAAAAATATTCTATAAAATCTGGGATTATTGAATATAGCAATATTATCGCAGAAATTGAAGAAAAAGAAATAGTATATTTTGATGATTATGGCATTAAGGAATGTAAAGATACTTATAAAAATGGGGTTTTAAAAACGTCCTATTTCTCAGATGGTGTTAATTTATTTAAAATCATTTATAAAGATAAATCAGCATATAATGTTGGAAAAGCATCAAGAGGAACCGAGTTCAAATGCGATTGGTCTGAAATAGGCGAAAAGCAAAAAAGCAATGGTGAGGCAACAAAATTGGCTAATCTAAATATTCTTGGCAAGGATTGCGAACAATTCAGTTTGAAAACAGGTGACATTGTGACTACTTTTGCTGGTTGGAGTGGGGTATTGCTGCATATGGAACAAAAAACTAAATATGGTAATTCACTTCAAAAAGCAGTTAAATTTGAAGAAAACGCTAATGTTTCACCAGATAAATTCAAGGTTCCTGCTGGATTTGTCTTAAAATAATATTTAAAAAATATATGGAGATAGTTGAAAAATTATCTCCAAAATATTTGTTCAATTTAATTTAATAAAAAAAGAATATGATGGATTTCATTAAAAAATTGAAGTATTTATATTTAATATTGTTGTCAATCATAATCACTTCCTGTGTTGAAGTTCCACAGGGATATTATTATGAGACCAAGAAATATGATGGCACAGTTATTATTGATACCCTAGCAGCAAAAAATTATAAAAATATCGTTGAAAAGACTGTTGATAGCACAAATTCTGATGGAAGTATATCGCATTTTTACTTTGAAGATGGCATTTTATTGACAAAATATTCTACTAATGGTGATAATTTTGTAGGTGACTTTATAAGATATCATAAAAATGGTAAAATCAAATATCAAGAACATTATAATGACAAAGGTAGGCTTGACGGAGAAGTATTTTCTTATGATGAAGATGGCAAAGTATTAAGAAAAGAAATATTTAAGGATAGCACAAGAATTGAAGGAAAATGCTTTGATTCGAAAGGTAGAGAAATAAGCTTTTTTGAAATGCAACAAGAGCCAAATGTTGATCTCGATGACTTAATAAAAAACATTGTCTATCCAGAAAAAATAAGAAGAAAAAATGGCGAAGAGAAAATTATTCTTAGATGCTTGATTGGTGCAGATGGCAAAGTGATTATGATTAAATATGACAGAGGTCATAGCAAAGAAATTGTAAATAACTCTATTAAAAGCATATTAAAAGTAAAATTTATTCCAGGATATTTTGAAGGAAAACCAGAAACAATGTGGGTGAACATTCCTATTAGTTTTAGATTAAGATAAAAAAATAATATTTCAAGAATATTGTCTTTGAAATTTGAAAATTAAAATTGAGAGAAAAATGACTTTAACATTAAATATTCCGGATTACTTAGATCTTAAAGATACTGATTATTCAATGATTATAGCTTCAAAGTTGTATGAAGACGGTAAATTATCAGCAGGGCAAGCAGCAGAATTAGCTGGTTATTCCAAACGAACTTTTATTGAAATATTAGGCAAATATAATGTTTCTGTTTTTAGTAATTCTGTTGATGATTTATTATCAGATATAGCAAATGCATAATATAATAATTTCTGATACAAGTTGCTTAATAGTACTCTCCAAAATTAATGAATTAGGGATATTAAAAATATTATAAAATGAAATTTCAATAACCAAAGAGATTTCTGAAGAATTTGCTTTGGAATTACCTAATTGGATAAAAATTAAGGAAGTAAAAGATAAGAAATTTCAACATTTGTTAGAGACACAACTTGACAAAGGTGAATCAAGTGCTATAGCTTTGGCAATGGAAACAGAAAATCCTTTAATTATCATTGATGAAAATAAAGCTCGTCAATTTGCAAAAAAATTAGATTTGAGAATAACAGGCACTTTGGGCATATTAATCTATGCAAAAAATAAAGGTGTAATTAAAGATATTGAACCAATTATTACTAAATTACTAGCAACAGACTTTAGAATTTCTAAAAAATTAGTTGATTTAATGTTAGAATTAAATATAGACTTAATGTAAATTGATTGAGATTAATATAAAAAATAATATTTCAAGAATATTGTCTCTAAAATTTGAAAATTATTCCAAGAAGATTGGGATTGTCTTTACTCAATAATTGTATTGGGTGAATCTGCAACAAGAATTGAATTGGATGAAATAATAAAATTAAGCAAAGAATACTTTAGATAGGAATTTAAAAATGTCAAAACTAAAGAATAAAGTCGATAATTATAAGAAATCCTTAGCTAAGTTACAGGATATAATCAATAAATACGAATTTGATAAGTTAGATGAATATCAGCGAGATTCTTTAATTAAGCGATTTGAACTTACTTTCGAACTCTCTTGGAATGTTCTTAAAGAATATCTTGAATTTCAGGGCGAAACAGAGCTTTATGGTTCAAGAAATACATTTAAAATTGCTTTTCAGAGAGGTATAATTTCAAGTGGAGATATTTGGTTAAAAATGATTGAAAGCAGAGTACTTTCAGCTCACAGTTACGATGAATCTAATGCCTATGAAATTGCCACGAGAATCTATAATGATTATATTGACTTATTTAATAATTTATTAAAAACAATCGATAAATTTGAGCTCGAATAATAATGCCATATGGAATAAACCAAAATATTTATGATCAATTGATTGAGATTTTTAAGGAATATCCTAAAATTATCGAAGTAATTCTCTTTGGCTCCAGAATTACAAATGATTTCAAAGATAATTCTGATATAGATTTATGTATAAAGCAATCAAATGGTTTAGATACCATCTTAAATTTAATGACAAAAATTGAAGAATTACCAATTTTGAATAAATTTGATTTAATAAACTATCAAACTTTAACAAATCCTTTACTAAAAAAGAATATTGATCTTGGTAAGATTATTTATAAAAAAAATGTTTTCAATGAATATTCCCATCACTAAAATTTCAATTGTACGTACCGATAAAATTGGTGATATGATTCTTACTCTGCCATTGATTTATCAAGTTAAACAGACTTTCCCAAAAACCAAAAAGATCTCATAAGAATTTGCACTGGACTTACTTGTTTTGAAGAAAAAATAAAGTCAAATTTTGTACGTCACTGACTTATATGATTATAGTTGAAACTAAAATATTTACAAAATTAATAACAGAATTATTACAAGATTCTGATTATAAAAAGTTTCAAGAAAATCTTGTTAATTCCCCTAAAAGTGGGAGAGTCATAAAAGATTCCGGTGGAATAAGGAAAATCAGATGGAGTACTGAAAACAAAGGAAAAAGAAGTGGATTAAGAATTATTTACTATTATGCAGATTCAAAAGATAAAATATTGATGTTATATGTTTATCGCAAAAACGACTTAAATGATTTAACTAAAAATCAAATCAAAGTAATTAGAGATATTATTGAGAAGGAATATAAAAATGAATAAAAATAATTTTCTTGAATTAATTGAAAGTTTGAAAGAAGGGGCTGAAATTTTACAAGGCAATTTAGAACCTTCAAGAAAATTTGAATATACTTCAAATGAAATCAGAAGTTTGAGAAATAGATTAAATTTATCTCAAGAAAAATTTGCCAATCAATTAGGAATTAGCACCGGAACTTTAAAAAATTGGGAACAAGGAAGAAGAAAACCAACTGGACCTGCGAATGTACTTTTAAAAATGGTTGATAAAAATCCTGAATTTTTCAATCAATTATCTGGAAATTAGAAGTTTTCAATGAATATTCCCATCACTAAAATTTCAATTGTACGTACCGATAAAATTGGTGATATGATTCTTACTCTGCCATTGATTTATCAAGTTAAACAGACTTTCCCAAATTCTGAAATTTCTCTTATTTCTGCATCATATACAAATGATGTAACTGAAAATCTACCTTTTATTGAAAAAGTTTTCAATAAAGATAAATACGAAAATCGATTAAAAAATATTTTTAAAGAATATAAACCCGATATTATTTTCTTCCCACGCCCAAGATACGACGAGATAAAAGACGCATTTTTTGCAGGTATAAAACATAGGATTGGCTCTGCTTATCGTTGGTATTCGATTATGCTCAATCATAAGGTGAAAGATCATCGAAAAGTTTCGGAATTCCACGAAGCCGAATATAACGTAAGGATGTTGGAGAGCTTTTTAAATAAGCATTCTTCTCTTATCCCCCCTCTATCAAGAGGGGGTAAGGGGGTGTGTTCTGGCGATTCTCTTGAAGAATTACCACTCCGTCATCACTCCGTGATGCCACCCCTCCTTGCTAAGGAGGGGATTGAAGAAAAAGAAAACTCTATTATCCCCCCTCCCTTCAAGGGGAGGGGGCTAGGGGGTGGGGTTGATCTCCCAGAAATTTATTTCAATCCAGATATCAACTTCGATAATCTGTTGGAAGATAATCTTAAATCAGGGAAAAAACCTATTGGATTTTTTATTTTTCATCCGGGCTCTGGTGGCTCAGCACGTGATTGGTCTGCCGATAGAATGGGGCAATTAGCTCAATTGATTTCTGAAAAATATAATCTCTTGCCAATAATATCTGGAACTAAAAGCGAATCAGAAAAGTGCGGAATTGCTGCCAATCATTGCCCAAATGCTTTGAATTTATGCGATAAAATGAGTTTGAAGATGTTGAAACCATTTATAAAAAGCTCAAAATTATTGATTTCTAATTCTACTGGAATTATTCATATTGCAGCGTCGCTTAAAACTCCGGTTATTGGATTCTATCCAAATACTCCTCATTTATCAGCTAAAAGATGGGGACCTTATACATCAGATAGATTGATTATTTCTCCTTCAAATCATCAAGATGGAACTTATAATGATGATATGAATACAATTTCTGTTAATTTTGCATTTAATAAAATATTAGAAACAAATTTTTTGAAACGTTATGAATAAATTAAAATTAGCTAAATATATTGACCATACACTTTTAAAGCCAAATGCCACAAAAGAACAATTTATCGCTCTTTGCAATGAAGCTTTCGAAAATCATTTTGCTTCGGTTTGCGTTTTGCCACATTACGTAGGACTTGCAAATGATATTTTAAGAGGAAGTGATGTAAAAGTTTGTACTGTAGTTGGGTTTCCTTTGGGAGTAACTTTTAATTCCGCAAAAATGGCAGAAACTGGTCAAGCTATTTCTTATGGTGCCACAGAAATTGATATGGTTATTAATATTTCTGAATTGATAAATGGCAACCACAATGTCGTTTTTGACGATATCAAATTATTAGCTGATTTATGCCACGCAAATGATTCAATATTAAAAGTTATTGTTGAAACTTGCCTTTTGAACGAACAACAAAAAATAGATATTTGCAAAATAGTGACTGATGCTGGTGCTGATTTTATTAAAACATCAACTGGTTTCTCTACCGGTGGTGCCACTATTGCAGATATCCAACTCTTCAAAAAATTTGTAGGCGAAAACGTAAAAATCAAAGCTAGTGGCGGAATCAGAGAATTGCCTTTCTGTCTCGACTTAATCAATGCCGGTGCAAATAGAATTGGCACTTCTTCTGGAATTTCATTGGTGGGTGAACTTTAAAAAACTAATATTTCCCTATCTTCAAGGAGAGGGATTTAGGGAGGGCGTGACGAGTTCATTTCTTAAAAGGAAGATAACCACCCCACCTTACAGAAGGAGGGGAAGTAAATATAGTAAAATCATTTAGTTAAGAGATAAATATTTTTCTCTTCAAGTCCCTCTCCTTGGGAGAGGGATTTAGGGAGGGGCGAGACGAGTTCGTTTCTTAAAAGGAAGATAACCACCCCGCCTGAAATAAGAATTTCATGCACCCCACCTTACAGAAGGAGGGGAAGTAAATATAGTAAAATCATTTAGTTAAGATATAAATATTTCTTCTCTTCAAGTCCCTCCCTTCAAGGGGAGGGATTTAGGG
>CAIWET010000090.1 GCA_903911805.1 uncultured Ignavibacteria bacterium
TATTCTTTTTTTAAATAAAATTTTAGTGTTTACACATCATTTAACACTAAAATTTTATTTTTTTTATCTATACACTTATAATACGCATAACATTATTTTTTGCGTAATAACGTTCATAAATTTGAATATGATGTTTAGGGAAATTTAAGGAATTTTAAAGCGAGGTAAATTTATGTCAAGAACACTCAATAAAGTAATGCTTATCGGTAATGTAGGCCGAGATCCGGATTTGAAATACACTCCTAGTGGAATTCCTGTCACTTCTTTTAGACTTGCTACTTCTGACACCTGGAAAGACAGAGAAGGTTCTTTGCAAGAACATACCGACTGGCATACTATTGTTGCTTGGAGAGGTCTTGCAGAAGTTATACACAAACTTATCAAAAAAGGATCAAGAGTTTATATTGAAGGTAAAATTCAAACACGTACTTTTGACGACAAAGGTGGAAGCAAAAAGCACGTTGTTGAAATTTTAGCAGAGAATATGCTTCTATTAGAATCTGTAAAAAGAAAAGGCGATGAATACGACGACGAAAAGTCTCCATTTGCTGAAGGATATCTTGACTCTGAATTTGGATTAGAAGCCTTAGAGGCTCAAATTCCTGATGATGAAAAAGATGATGCTTATCCCTTTTAAATAAAATAATTAATGAAAACAATCGAGATAATAATATAAATTTGTAAAAGCCCTTTTTTAATTTGGGCTTTTCTTTTTTTGAAATATTAGTATTTTTTATGAAAGATACCAGAAAAAACGAAATAAAAGTTGGAGTAATATCATTTTTGGCAATAGTATTGTTCATTATTGGTATTTCTTTAGGCAAAGATTTTAAAATGTCTTCTTCCGAAACTATTATTAAACTTAGGTTCCCAAATTCAGGCGGAATTCAGCCATCTTCACCTGTTGTTGTAAATGGTGTAAAAAGAGGGTATGTCAAGTCGATAGTAAATGATAGAAATACAGTTGTTATCACTGCAGGAATTGACAATATTGATGATTTTAAACGAGATGTTTCAGCCAAAATTACAATTTTGGAAATCACTGGTGGTAAAAAAATTGAAATTTCTCCAGGAATTGTTCAGGATAAATATACAATTGACCACGAAATCGAAGGTGTAAATTCTGCAGATATTGCAGACCTAGTAGCTTTGGTTGGTGATTTAGGTGGTGACGCAAAAAGTTTTTTGAAAAAGTTCGATAATATTGCGGCAAATCTTGATAAATTAGTTGGTAATGAAAAATTTACTGGAGATATCCAAAAAATTGTCAATAATACAGAAAATATTACTACTGAATTGAATGATTTTATAAATAAAAACTTAAATGATTTAAATATAACATTAAAAAATATTAAAACCCTAACAAATGACATTACTTCTGCGTATAACAAATATGAACCAAGAGTTGATACTTTAACTCTCCAACTTGTTAGTGCAATGAGTGATGCAAAAGTATTGATTAATAATATTAAAACATCTTTGGCAAAAGTAGATAATGTTGTTGCTGATGTAAATGACATTACCGGAGAAATAAAAACAGGAAAAGGATTAGTGAGCAAAATGATTTATGACAAAAATTTCTCTAAAGGGCTTGATACAAATTTGACAAATTTATTTAAATTTATCGATATGATTCAACAGCACGGTATTAATATTAATGCAAGATTAGGAACTAGACCATAATGTCAATTCTGCCAACTCATATAGATTATGAAATTAATTCTTATTTGGAAGTGAAGTTTGCTGATGAAGACCAATTTTTAAAAGATTTGTTCGTAAAAGCAAGAAAAGTTCCAATTCCTCCAATTCAAATATCGCCAACTCAGGCACGATTTATGCAATTTTTAATTAAATTGATTAATGCTGAAAATGTTTTGGAAGTTGGTGCACTCTTTGGATATTCAGCATTTTCAATTGCAAAAGCTTTGCCAGATAATGGCAAGGTGATTTCTCTCGAATACGACCCAAGCTTTGCCCAATTCGTAAGAGAAAATGCAGTTGAATATGAACACGGAAAAAAAGTGGAAGTAATCACTTGCGATGCCAAAGAATATATGAGAGAATATCAGCCTGAAAAACTTTTTGATCTGATTTTTATTGATGCTGACAAACTTTCATATTCAAAATATCTTGATTTGGCTTTGCCTTTGCTTAGGAAAGGTGGCATTATTGCTTATGACAATACCTTAGCTTTTGGACAGATTACTAAAGATGTAATCAAAAAAAATGAAGAAGAGGTATTCGCAATAAGGGAATTTAACGACTATTTCGTTAATAAAGAAAATTTATTTACAGCTTTTGCAACTATTGGAGATGGTATTGCTTTGGGAATAAAACTTTACTGATTTGTTTTAAAAAGAAATAGAAGATTATGAAAAAGTTAGTGTTGTTTTTATCGATATTGGTAATTGGAATTTCAATTTCAGGATGCGGATCTTCCAGAAGATTAACTGGTTTTGAATTGCAGAATGAAATTATTGACCCTACTGATACCTTATTGCCCAAAATGCTAATTACTGGCACAATCCCCATTGACTCAGCGGATATCAATAAATTGGTAGTCGATATTTTCAGAACAGAATGGGATAAATATCCAGATACTATTAGACTTTATGCAAGAGTTTTTGATTCTCTTGGAAGGTTCGTCACAAATATGGGCGATCCTCACAGAAAAGATCCAAATATAAAATACTTTACAGGCATTACTGAATGGCTTGGAAAAATCTATAATAAGAGAATATCTGAAATCCCACAATTTACTGTAAGAGAATATGGCAATGGCGATAGTATTCCTTATAATTTATCTTTAAATATCGATTATTCTGGCTCAATGAGCGGAGTTAAAGAAATGATATTTGAAGCAACTGAGCTTTTTACAGATTTGAAAATGCCTTACGACAATTTGGCAATTTCATCATTCAATAAAGATTATCATCTAAAAGTTCCGATGATGAGCGATAAGAAAACAATTTTGAGTCTTTATAAAATCAAGAGAAATCAAAATTTTGGACTTTTTTCAAGTGTCTTAGATGCTGTTGATAATTCAATAAAGTTATTTGAGAATACAGATAGTACTGTACCAAGAGTAATGGTGATTTTTTCTGATGGAGATGATAATTATTCAAAATCCAAAATTGGTGATTTGATAGAAAAAGCAAGAAAAGAGCAAATTCATATTTTTACTATTGGATTTGGTTATGCCCAAGATGATAATTTGCAGTATTTAGCAAAATATACTGGTGGCAAATATTATAAAGTTAGAAATAAAGAAGAGCTTCTCTCTGTATTCAGAGAAATTTATATGTCATTGAGATATTTTTACTACATTACATATATTCCTCCAAAATTCTGGGGATTTCATAAAGTTTTCGTACATATTAACGTACCAGGTAGAGCCGATACACTCAATGCAATTACTGATTATGATACATCTCCTCTTTATGATTGGCTGGAAGAAGGAAAAACTGCTTTCACCAGACCTATTTTATTCGATTTCAATAAAGCAGATATCAAATATGAGTCATTGCCTGTAATCGATGAGATTGTTGATGCAATGATGAGCAGACCTCAGTTAAAACTTGAAGTTCAAGGACATACTGATAATATTGGAACCATTGAATATAATCAAACTTTGTCCGAACTAAGAGCCAAAGCTGTTTATGACGCATTAATCAAAAGCGGTATTGAACCGACAAGATTACGTTATCGTGGCTTTGGAATGAGTGTTCCAGTTGAATCTAATGTAACTGAAGAAGGCAGAACAAAGAATAGAAGAACTCAATTCCTTGTATTGGCAAGATAAACATTTTCTGGTATAATTATTGCAGTTTTGTTTATTGTGTTTAAAAATTAATTTATCTGAATAAGAATTATAATTCGTATGAATAATATCTATAATAATAAAATATTTCTGCTTGCATTTATTGTGTTAATGTTTACTTTTAACTCTTTTGCAAATGAATATGATTCTGTTTATAAAAAATATCAGGAAAAGTTAGCAAAAAAAGAAATTGATGAGGAATTAATTAAATTATTAGTTAATTTATCTGGTTTAGTAAAAACTAA
>CAIWET010000091.1 GCA_903911805.1 uncultured Ignavibacteria bacterium
ATTTAACTTTATCTAATTTTGCTCAAACTCCAAAAGTAACTTTCATAGAAATTGGTTCGACTACTTGCATTCCTTGCAAAAAAATGCAACCAATTATGAAATCTATCGAAAATAAATACAAAGAGCAAATAAAAGTAATATTTTATGATACAAATAAAGAAAAAAATAAGTCAAAAGAATACGGAGTTAAGTTAATTCCAACCCAAATCTTCTTAGATGCAAATGGAAAAGAATTCTATCGCCACGAAGGATATTATCCCGAAGCAGAAATTGACAAGATTTTAAAAAATAAAGGATTAATTATCAAATGATAGACAATCTTTTCAATATTCTTTACGATGCAATGTACCAAAATCACTTAATAGCGATTTCGGCATCCTTTGTTTGGGGGATTTTAAGCATAATTTTATCCCCTTGTCACCTGTCAAGCATCCCATTAATCATAGGATATTTGTCTTCTCAAGGGGAATTAAAAGCAAAAAGAGCTATTTCGCTTTCCTTTGTCTTTTCGCTCGGAATATTAGTTACAATAGCAATCATTGGAGCAATAACATATTCTCTAGGAAGAATAATGGGAGACGTTGGAACAATTGGAAATTATATAGTTGCATCAATGTTCATCATAATCGGATTATATTTACTTGATTTAATCAAACTTCCTTGGGACGGAGCCAAATTACGTTCAACCAAACAAAGAGGATTATTCTCAGCATTCATCTTAGGATTACTTTTTGGAATAGGATTAGGTCCCTGCACCTTTGCATTTATGGCGCCAGTATTAGGAGTAGTCTTCGAAGTATCTCAAACAAATTCAACACTTGCATTATCTTTAATAACTGCTTTTGCAATTGGACATTGTTTAGTAATAGTTTTTGCTGGATCATTAATAAGCACAGTCCAAAAACTATTAAATTGGAATGATAAATCAAAAGGATTGATAATTCTCAAAAAGATTTGCGGAATTTTAGTAATTCTAGGCGGAATTTACTTTATATATATCACTATTTGAAAAGAATCCAGAATAATGTAAATAATTAAATTATTCTGGATTTTATTTTTTTATATTGGAAATAGAACTTGAATATTATCTCCCTCAAATTCAATAATTTTATTTCTTACTTCATCAAAAATTGGGACTGATTTACCTGTTCTTAAATCGGTATTCACTGAAGTATTGGTTGCTCTTAGTAGCAACTCACCATTTTCTAATGTAATAATGTTTTCAAATTGAAAAGAAGAATTTTTTATAAAAGATATTCTTGTATGTACATTGTATATATTGTCAAATCTGGCTGAAGAAAAGTAATCTAAATCAACGTGAGCAACAACAATTGGGAATTTCTTTAAAAAGATATCAGGGGTCAATTCCAAACCAATTGCTCTTAAATATTCTGTTCTTGCTTTTTCTAACCAGAACAAATATCTTAAATTATGAACAATTTGAAAAGAATCCACGTCCTCAAATCGTACTCTATCAGTAAATTTATGATTAAATTTTGTTAAATATTCTTTATAATTCTCTTTAAATGCTTTAATGTCCATAATTTTTTCGTAAA
>CAIWET010000092.1 GCA_903911805.1 uncultured Ignavibacteria bacterium
ATTCAATTTAATTGGGAAAATCGAAATAAAGTAGAATAAGCGAATACCACTTATAATATTAAGGTATATAAATGTTAGAGCACCAATGATTCCAAATTTCAAATGAAAAATAGCATCAAAACCTAAATCGATTTTTCTGTAATTCGGAAAAACATTAAATGGAAAATAAAACAATTGATTGTAAACGTTATCTAATCCGGAATAATAAATAAAGTGAAATATTACAGGTGCAATTGATATTAGATAGGAGGCAAAGTATATTCCTATATTTTTTGTTATCGCTTTGTATTTTTCATTTTTATCAATAAACAGCGAATAATATATAAAAAAGAGGAAAAGAGATATTGCAGAATATGCTCCGAAATCTTGCCTAAATACAGTTATTACTGTTGTTAATATACCAGCAATAATTAGCATTTTAGAATTTTTACTTTTGATATAATTTGAAATTATTAATATCAATATTAATATTAACAGAATTGCCGAAGGTATTGCTCTTCCAAAGAAATTCACCGAAAATAGCAATACAAAAGAGATTATTCCAGGGAAAATCACTTTTTTATCAGTGAATTCCATTAAAATTCTATTTATTAAATATCCAATTATAAAAATGGAAATTCCTGTAAATATCCTTAAAGCAATGATATAATCACCAAATATTGACATTATTCCTGCATTTAGGTAATACTGACCTGGAGCGTAAATTGTCCAAAAATCTTTATATGGAGTTAATCCAATTAAAACTGACTTTGCACCCATAAATGCTAGACCTTCGTCGTAGCTGACAGGTGTAATAAATAGACTTAAAATGAAAATTGCAATAAATGATGCAATTAGAATAAAGATATCTTTTTTCATAAAATCCAAGTATTGAATAATAATATTGCATCTAACGTTTTTTAAGAATTGAAATTTTAAGAAGTTCAGAAATAGACATAAAAAAAGGGCGGATGTACCGCCCTTTTGATTTTTTTTAACGAATCGCAAAAGATTATTTTGTGATTACTAATTCTCTTGTTGCACTCCAAGCACCTGCATTCATTTTAATGAAGTAAACGCCTGATGACATATTTTCAACATTTAAGTCGATTTCGTACTCGCCAATTCCATAATGTCCACTTACTGGTTTTGCCACTACTTGACCATTAGAATTAACAATTAAGATTTCTGTATTTGACTCTAAACCAACACCGAAGGAAATCTTTGTAGATGGACCTGATACTGGGTTAGGTTTAATGTTGCTTAAAGAATAATCAGTTGTTGAAGCAATAATTTTACGTACGTCATAAACGCAAGTAGGTCTTAATTTGTTAGCTGCTGTTTCGTTAGTTACATCAACACATAATGCACCTGATCCGTAGATTGTAAGAACTGGAGTAAATACTGAAGCGTCAGTGTTTGCTGTACCAGTTGGTAAATATGTATTGAAGTTCACAGATAAAATTTCGCCGTTTCCTTTGAAAATCTGATTAGGATTAGCAATCAAATTAACAGTGATTTTTCCATTGATATCATCAATTACAGGAGAACCTGGTTTATGTTGGAATTTACCACTTACTAAAGAACCTAATTGAATAGAAGCAGGAACAACTTTTAAGAAGTCAGCATTATAAGTTAATACTACACTAATTTCTTTAATGTCTGCTTTATCAGCTAAGTTAGTATCATCAACACCAGTTACATTTAATTTTAAGTCAACGCCATTTGTTTGACCAATATAAGGATTTTTATCTTTATCTTGTGGCAATGAAGCTGAAATTTTCTTAGCATAATGTACTGAAGTTGCTGCAAGTTCCCATTTAACTTCTGGGTTAGTTTGTGTTGAATTTTTAATAATTACAATATTTTTGAATTGACCAACAAACTGACCAGGAGTAAATACTACTGTTATTGTTTTCTTTTCATTTCCTGAGCCTTTACCGTTTAATAAGAAACCGTTTGCAACTGTAGGATCTTTAAAGCTAAATAAGTTACCTGTTGTGTTTTGGAAAGCTAATGAAAGAATTTCCAAATCGCCAGTACCTGTATTTGATACTTCAAAGGTAATTTCTGAAGTTACACCAGTACAAATTGTAGATGTAGTAGATGTAATATTGATACCTGGTGATAAACCATAACCATTCCATAATGATGTTTGATCTTTTTCAGCATCTGATACTGAAGTAAGTTTTGCATCGTGTGGACCAGCCATTGGAGCCATAAAGTTAGCTTCAAATGTTACTGATTGGCCTCTTTGTAATACTATTGGCAATTTAGCTGATGTTTTATCATAGTTGAAACCTTCAGCTCCGTATGTACCTAAAGCTGGGTTAATATCGCCAACATTGTTTCCAACTACAAAATCTGTTAAAGTTAAGCTATCGCCATAAGTATAATCATCATTTGTAAATGTGATTGTTCTTACTTTTGGACCTAATTTATCATTAACCATAGTTGTATCAAAGTCATAATTTGTAGTTTTGATTCTAGGCAAGATACCAATACCTTTTAATGAGGTCTTTGTATCAGATTTAGCATCATTATTATAACTGAATGTTAATTCATAATCACCAACAGCTTTTGGATGGAATTTTACAGGTACGTATCTAAAACCATTAGGTTCGATAACCATATTGTCAAAAATACCTCTGTCAAATTCAAAAGCGTCGCCATTTGTATTTGTAATAATATTTAAACCATTGATTTTTACATTCATAGTTCCTGAGTTGAATAATTTGATAACTTCAACTGCATTATCAGTTGGATAAGCTGCAATTGGGAAAGTACCTGGTCTATCAATTCTTCTTCTGTTCCAATCGTATCCGTTAGCTTCTAATCCTGGTTCAATACCACGACCACTAATATAACCAACATTTTTTCTGCTTCTAGCATCAGACTTGAATACAACTGAATCAGGATATGATTTAACTGCATCTGGTTTGAATTTTACTAAGAAACTGTGAGTTTTTCCTGGAGCAATAACTAATGGGTTTGTTGCTGTAGGAATTTCTAAGTCTGAAGTATAAACAGTCATAAATGGACCTGTTGCGCCAGTGATTGTTAAGTCAACTGAGCCTGAGTTAGTAACGTCCATACCTTGTTCTGAAGTCATAACACCAACTCTTTGGTCACCAAATGCAATGTCAGTAACATCAATAATTGGTTCGCCAACTTTAGCTTTAATGAATGATTTATTCCAGAAGAAGCAAGTATCGCCAATTCCTATAGAATCTTTGAATGAGCCTTCTGTTGTTGCTATAAATTTAACTCTGAATGGGAATTTTGAGTTTGGTCCTAAGATAAATGGTAATGCAGGTGCATCAACAATTTCAAAACCTTGTGTACCAGTTCTTAATTGTAATTTATTAATTGTAACTGGTGATTCTAACGATAAGTTAATACCTTCAAAATCTTTAGTAACTGTTTCGCCAATTTTCAAAGTACCCCAATCAACGTTTTTAGGTTGAATGTCTAATTTGATAGCTGCGTATTTGATATAAATAGTAGTGTCATTTCCTCTTCTATCAGTAAATGTAATAACTGCGTAACCATCCTGAGTAGGATCAATTACAGTACATTCCCAATTAGTAGTAGAAGTTGCACCTGGTTCGAAATCAGTATATTTAAAATCAAAGTTAAATGTACTGTCACTATGAAGAACGATCATAGCTAAGTTTGAACGAACTTCAGGATCTCTTGGCATATCTTCAACTGTTGCACCTTTGATTTCACCTTGGCAATTCATTGACCAAATTGGTTTTGGACATAATGTGTCAGGTTTTTCAAGATCTGCTAAAGCAGCTGAAGTTGGATATCCATAAGAGTCATAATAAGAATAACCGAATGAATAACAAGCAAAAGGTTGTTTTGCTCTAATTTTATAAACGCCGTCTTTAGGTAATGTAATACATTTTACAGCGTATTTTTTATTATCAAGATCTTTTTTAAATAATTCATCAGTTCCTGAGAATTTTGATTTCATTTTGTACCATACGTATTGACCTGAGTTAACTTCAGCAAATTCCAAATCGTCAGGAATCATACCAAATTCAGTTGTCTGATATACTACGTTAATATAGTTTTCAGGGAAACCAGAACCGTTAACACCAGGAGTACAGAATGTAATTTCTTTCTGATACTGTTGAACTTGAGTAATAGACATAATAAATGGATCTGAGTTAGGAGTTGGATAACCATCTTCTGCAACACCTGTATTATACAATGTTACTGCAATTGGTTTATCACCAGAAATCATAACTGATGAAGGTTGTACTCCTGGATCCAAACTGTTCATTCTCATTTCGAGGTATGCTCTACCTAAACCACCACCAGGACCTTCAGGAATCAAACCAATTTGGTTACCATCTCTAAAGATTTTTGTTTGTGGTTCTTTTGCAAATATTCTAATGATTGAAGGTTTCTTTCTTTTTGGTACTTTAGGCACATGATAATCAGTTCCCCAAGTATATGTAGGAAGATCAGCTTCAACGATATAATCGCAAGCTCTATTGTCTGTAGGAATGTTTGAGCATTGGTTACCTGAAACAACTGAAACAGGTTTACTTGCAACAACTCTTGAACCTGTTAAATCAGCTTCATCTTTTACTGTAGCAAATGTCCAAACGTCACCAGGTTGTAATGTTGCTTTAGCTTGATCTTTAGGTTTCATTCCACCTGAAGTTGTAGTTAAAGGATTACCACCAAGAGTAAATGTAACTTTAGTATCTTTAAATGCGCCTGTAATTGTAACTTCACTTGGTAAGTTATAACCAGGATACATTGCGCTCATATCTGGATATGTAGCACAAACATATTCCTTGCCCAATGCAGAAACTGGAAGAGCTAAAAATCCGTCAGAAGTGTACCAATATCTAATGATTACGTACACAACTAAAGGCTGATCTGCTGTTATATGAAATCCGGCACCTCTCCAAACTTGTTCTGGTGGAGCTGGTACGTGACCATCTTTAGACCAAGGTTGAGCAATGGCTGCAGGAATATTAAATTCAATAACATCATTTGGAATAGTTGTTTTAGTTAATTTGAATCCTTTACCAGGAACTTCAAGGTTAACTTGTGTTTTCATTGCAGATGTAACAAACACCTTAACAAAGTTGTCGTGTCCACCCGATTCATCTTCGTAGCAAGGTGGTACTGAAAACCAAAATTCTTTACCGACGTTATTTGCGCCAAGCATTTTCGGTAAATCGCCTTTCATATCAGATAAGTTGACTTGGGCGGCCAAATTAAATGATAGTGCAAATGCCAACATCACTATTGACAATAGATATGTAAAATATCTTTTCATTAACCCTCCATTTATTTAAAATAATAAATATAATTTTCTTTTTTTAATTGCCTATCA
>CAIWET010000093.1 GCA_903911805.1 uncultured Ignavibacteria bacterium
ATAAAAAAGGACTAATTTTATTAATGATTATTTTGTCATTTATAAAAATTAGTCCCTAAATTAAAAAAAAGTAAGATTACTTAGTTCATCATTTTCCTTAAAAATGTAGGAGTGTCAACCATTGTAGGTTTAATTGAATGAACTGGTGTTTCATTTTCATTATTCACTACGGTATTTTCTATATTTTTATTTCTCATATATGATGGTTGATCATATTTGGTCAATTCATCTTGTCCTTTTGGACTTCTATCTAAAGTTTTATTTGGAGGTAATGGAATAGATCCTCCTGGAGATTTGTTGACCCAGGTATTTCCTTTTGGTGGTTGTTCAAATTGTAAATTAGGTTCTTGATAAACTCTTTTTGTATCAATTATAGAATTTTCATTAACTTTTTTAAAACCAGTAGCAACAACAGTAACAGTAATTTCATCGTTTGCATTATCATCAATAACAACACCGTGAATCAAGTTTACATTATCGCCAGTTGCGTTTTGAATAATTCTTAATACTTCCTGAGATTCGTGGAATTTCATTTTCTGATTACCACAAATATTAATTAATACACCTTGAGCGCCATTAATATTTATATCGTCGAGTAATGGAGATTGAATAGCAGCTAAAGCAGCTTCAGTAGCTCTGTTTTCGCCAATACCTCTACCAATACCCATTATAGCATCACCCATACCTGACATTACAGTTTTAACGTCGGCAAAGTCTACATTGATTCTTCCTGCATTGATAATAATATCTGCGATACCTTTAGTTGCTTGGCATAATACATCATCAACAATCTGATAAGCATCATTAAAGTATATTTCGTGATCAACAATTCTATCGAGTTTATCATTTGGAATTACAATTAATGTATCCACATATTTTCTTAATTCATTTATACCATTAACCGCGTGGTTATATCTAACAGTTGCTTCTGTATGAAATGGAGTAGTAACTATACCGACAACTAATGCACCAATTTCTTTTGCAATTCTAGCAACAACAGGTGAACCACCGGTTCCAGTTCCTTTTCCCATTCCAGCAGCAATAAATACCATATCTGATCCAGCTAATAATTCTCTAAGATCATCGTAGTTTTCTTCAACTGCAAGTTTTCCGATTTCAGGATTTGCACCCGAACCTTTACCACCGGTCAGAGCTTTACCGATTTGAGCTCTAACTCTGGACTTATTTTTTCTCAATGCTTGTACATCTGTGTTAATTTGAATAAATTCAACACCAACTAATCCCTTGTCAATCATGTTATCGATAGCATTGCAGCCCCCACCGCCAACTCCGACAACTATTATTTTAGCAACTGATTCTACCAAATCATCCATATCATTGCTTATATCAAGTTCAATAGACATTAATACCCCCCAATATATTAATTAAAATTCTTCTAATGCTTTTTTAATTTTACCAAATTTACCTAACCATCCATCTTTTTTTGCAGTTGGACTATTTTGATAATCATTGGTAATTATGTTATTCATTTGTCTTGACTTTTTTGCACTTTCTAATCCAAATAAAGCCAATCCAACTCCGGTTGAATACATCGGACTTTGCACTTCCGGAGCTAATCCAGAATAAGTAACGTGTGATGGGAAGCCAACTTTTACTGGCATTCCTAAAACATCTTGTGCAAGGTCTTCAATACCTTCTATCATAGCACTGCCACCGGTGATAACAGCACCTGCTCCTAAATTACTTGCGTAACCTGATCTTCTTATTTCTGCTAATGCAAATTGAAATATTTCTTCAAGTCTAGGCTGAATTATCTGACAGAGATAACTTTTAGAAATTTCTATTGGCTTTCTTCCACCAACTCCAGGAATCATAAATAAATCATCATTTATGATTGAATTTAAATATGAATGTCCAAAATCTCTTTTTATTCTTTCAGCTTGAGTACCAACTATTCCTAAACCTTTTCTAATATCATTTGTCACTTGTTCTCCTGCAACGCCGAATACAGAAGTAAATCTAATAATTCTGTCTTCAAAAATTGCAATATCTGTTGTTCCGCCACCAATGTCTATTAAAGCTACTCCAACTTCTTTTTCATCATCGTCCAAAACGGCATAACTCGAAGCTAGTGGTTCTAATACAACGTCTGTTATATTTAATCCAATTCTTTCTACACATCTATAAATGTTTTGAATAGCTGTTTGAAGTCCAGTAACTACGTGAGTTTTAACTTCCATTCTTACTCCAGCCATTCCAATTGGGTCTAAAATTCCATCTTGACCATCAATAATATATTCCTGAGGAATTACGTGAAGAATGCTTCTGTCATTTGGTAATTTAAAATTTCTGGATTCATCAATTACTCTATCAACATCAGATTGAGTAATCTCTCTGTCAGTATTAGAAATACCAATTACTCCTTTTGATTGGAGTGAATCAATATGATCACCAGCAATTCCAACAACTACATCTGTAATTTGATGGCCTGATGTCATTTGAGCTTGTTCAATTACTTGTTCAATAGATTTTATAGTTTTATCTATATTTGCAACAACTCCTCTTTTCAATCCATCGCTTTCGGCAAGACCAATTCCGAGAATATTAATTCCTCTGCCTTCTTCGCTCGGGGATGCAACAACGGCGCATACTTTGGAAGTTCCAATATCTAAGCCAACCACGATATTTGGTTTTTTTGTTTCTTCCTGACTTTTGCTTTGATTAAAGAGTGCCATAAAATCCTATCATTAATTTATTTCATTTACTATTACCCTATGTTGCCATCTGGTATCTATATAACTGATTTTACTATAATCCAAATCTTTATTTAAATTTATAAATTCATTTAATTTATTCATATTCTCATTACATTTATCAACTTTTCCTAAATTTACTTTTATTCCATTGAAATTTAAATAAATATGTACTTCTTGATTAAGTAAAGTAATTTCAGAGATTTTTATTTGAGAATCAATACTAATATTATTCAAAAATTTAACTAAAGTTGAATAATCTGTTGAATCCAAATTATTTTGTAATTTTTTAAGTCTAATAATTGGCAAATCTGGATAGTACTCACCAATTTGATTACTCAAAGAATCTCCATTTTTATATACAAAGAACGTTTTATTGGCAGAAATAAAATATGCCATTGGTTTTTTCTCTGTAATTTCAATAAGTAATTCATCGTTAAAATTACTTGTGATTATACACGAATCAACCATTTTATTTTTCATTAAGCTATTTCTGATTTCAGCTAATTTCAGCTTGGATTTGGGTGTTTTGTATACCGAAGAATCGATGAGATTTAAAATATCATCTTGCTTTAAGCTTGATAAACCTACTAATTTAATAGATTTAATATGCTTATTATTACTCCAGTTAAATGAGAATATGATTATTCCCCCCAAAATACTTAAAATTATTGAAAAAATCAAGTACTTCCTTATTGCTTTTATCATATTTAAAATCAGTTTAATTCAAGAATAAGTATAACTTATTATAAATCAATA
>CAIWET010000094.1 GCA_903911805.1 uncultured Ignavibacteria bacterium
AGGAACAAAAGATAAAGAAGTTAAATTAACAGTAGCTTCAGCAAACGCAACTTCATACCAATGGTATAAAGCAGGCGTAGCAATCACAGGTGCAACAACAAATACATACACAATCGCAGCAGCACAAACAACTGACGATGGTGTATATACAGTAGTAGCAACAAATTCTTGCGGAACAACAACATCAGCAGCTTGTACTTTAACAGTAACAGTTGTTAATATTTCTGACGTAATCGAATACAATGTTTATGGATACGGTTTAGGTGAAAGCACACCAAACCCAGTAAGCAATAATGCAACAATTAGTGTAGTATTACCAGCAGCTGGCAATGCAACATTAAAAATGTCAGATGTATATGGAAATGAAATTGCAACAATCTTAAATTCAAGATTAGAAGCAGGCTCACACAAAGTAAACGTTGATGCATCAAACTTATCAAGTGGCGTATATTTCTATACTTTAGAAGTAAACGGTTATAAATTAACTCGCTCAATGGTAGTTGTTAAATAACATCAATTACAAAAAATTAAGGCGGATTCGAAAGAATTCGCCTTTTTTTTTGTTTTTTATTTGTTTAAATCTAATATATATAATAATTTAGTAGTTTGATAAATTGCGGAAAAAAAATAAATGCAGATTAAATTATATTTTATACGAAAAATCAAGGGTTTATCTCTAAAATTCAGCTTACACAAGTTGATTGAACCAATAAATGGATTCTTGATGAACCTTGCTTATCTTTCAAAATTTTCCAAATGGAAAGAAGAACATTCCGAAGTACCATTCAATGATTTCTATCGCGAAAAATTTGGTTCAGATATGCGTTTTGAACTTTATAAACACATTATCGGTAGCGAAAAATTAGACAACCCAATAAACTATCTTGAATTTGGAGTTGCATTTGGCAGATCATTCAAATGGTGGGCTGGTCATAATTCTAATCCTGATTCTAAATTTGTGGGATTCGACACATTTACGGGTTTACCTGAAGATTGGAATCTTTTCGCAAAAGGCGATATGTCAGCCGAAGGGAAAACTCCAGAAATCAATGACTCACGATGCTCATTTCAAGTTGGTTTGTTCCAAGAGACTTTACCAGAATTCATTAAGAACTTTGACTTTAGTGGAAGAAATGTAATACATATTGATGCTGATTTATACACTTCAACATTGTATGTTTTAACAATGCTTGCTCCATATTTGAAACCAGATGATGTTATTGTATTTGATGAATTTGGTGTTCCATTGCACGAATTTAAAGCTTGGACAGAATTCACCAATTCATTTTATATAAACTATGAAGTAAGTGCTGCTGTAAATAATTATTTCCAGATTGCTGTTAAATTAAAATAAGGATAAAAATGAAAAAGAATAGAATAATTTTCGCAGTAATTTTATTGATAATAACAACATCAGTTTTGATTAGTCAAAGAAAGTTGGCTGAACCTGATGTTAGATGCCGTATGGAAACAATTCCATTACAAGGAATTAATATTGAAGTATTCCATAGATACGTTACTTATTTGTATAAAAGTGGTACATTAGATATTGAAAATTCAAAGACAACAGAAGCAGCAAAAATGTATATCGACTCAACTTTAGATACATATAAAGATAAAAATCCAGCTGTTGTTTTTGATTTGGATGAAACTCTTTTATCAAATTTTGATAGCTTCAAAAAAATGAATTTTTCAATGGATTGGGAAAAAGTGAATTACGATTCTTGTACTCTAATTAAACCCACTTTTGATTTATACAAGCACGTATTAGATAATAATATTAAAGTTATATTAATTACTGCCAGAAACGAAGCTTTAAGAAAAAACACAGTAAATAATCTAAAGAGATTAGGAATAACAAAATGGGATACATTAATGTTGATGCCAAAAGATATGAAATGGTCTGACGAAAATACTATGTATTTCAAAGTGAACTCAAGAAAAGCTATGACAGAAGCTGGTTATACAATTATGTTTAGTATTGGCGATAAAATTACAGATTTAAAAGGCGGTTTTTGCGATACTACATTTAAATTAGTTAATGTATTATACTAAAAAGTTGGAGATATGAAAAATTTAATAAAATATGGAATAATGTGCTTTGTTGCAGTTTTTATATATTCTTGCAGCAATACAACTGATTATGAATACCAGAATAAAATGCTTTTTGGTACAAGCTATTATGGAGCAGATACTTCAATAATAAATAATATTGGTACTACTTTTTATTCAACCTCTGGGTTATATGTTAAAGTTTCTACCAAAGAAGCAATCAAAGATAACGCAATTGCCCTAAAGATTCAATTAGAAACTGGGACTGACGTTACCGTATTATTTTTTAAAAAGCGTTGGATGGACGAACCTTATCATTCAAGTGTATTCTTTGTTGAACCTTCAATATTAAAAGCAGGGAATTATAAAGCTTATCTTATGAAAGATGGCGATACCAATCCACTATCTTCTTGTGATTTATTGATAAAATAGGAATTATTAAAAATGAAAAATAAAATAGTATTAATAACAGGAGCATCTGCAGGTATTGGTTATGCTTGTGCTGAAGAATTTGCCGAAAAAGGTGCCAATTTGATTTTATTTGCAAGAAGAGAAGATAAAATCAAAGAATTAGCAAAAAATTTAGAAGAGAAATATAATATAAAAACAATCGCATATCAGTGCGACGTTAGAAATTTCGATGAAGTAAGCAAAATCATATCAAATTTGCCAGAAGAATTGAAGAATATTGATGTATTAATCAATAATGCAGGAAAAGCATTAGGATTAAGTAAAATTCAAGACGGATTGCTATCAGATTGGGAAGAAATGATTGATACAAATATCAAAGGTCTTCTTTATATGTCAAAATGCGTTCTTCCAGGAATGATTGAGAGAAATACTGGTGATGTGATTAATATTGGCTCGATTGCAGGTAATGAAGTATATCCAAATGGAAATGTATATTGCGGAACTAAATCAGCAGTTCATATGATTTCTAAATCAATGAATGTAGATTTGAACGGCACTGGAATCAGAGTAACAAACATTGCTCCAGGCTTAGTTGAAACAGAATTTAGCGAAGTTAGATTTCACGGTGACCAAGATAAAGCAAAAACCGTCTATTTGGGCTACAAAGCACTTGAGGGGAAAGATGTTGCGCAAATTGCAGTATTCTGCTGCCAACTACCAAAGCACGTTACAATCCAAAACCTGGTGGTTACTCCATCAGCTCAAGCAACAACAACATTGGTTCATAAAGTTTTATAAAAGTAAGAATAATCTTTAATCTTTGTATGAGGTTGTCTCAAAAGTGTCATTTCGAACGAAGTGAGAAATCCATGAATTTCGTAAGTCGTTGATTTCCTGGATTCTTCGCTTTGCTCAGAATGACGAAGCAAGTTTTATCTTGACTTTTGAGACAACCTCTTTTTTTATAATTTTAGTTCATTATTCCTGCGAAAGCAGGAATCTAGGTTGCTAATATCGTGCTTATCAAACCTCTCCCAAAGAGAGGACTTGAAGAAATGGAAAATCATTTTACAATAATCATTTTTATTTTTCTTCTCATTATTTTTATTCTTATTATTCAATTTTATGACAAAATATATAGTTTTACTCAGGGGAATTAATGTTTCTGGAAAGAACATAATAAAAATGGCAGAACTCAAGATTTTGCTTGAAAATATCGGATTTGAGAATATTACAACATATATTCAAAGCGGTAATATTGTATTAGATTCTGTTATTGAAGAAAAATCAAAAATTGAAGAAATAATACAATCATCAATCAAGAATTCATTCAAATTGGATGTTCCATTGAAAGCTATCAATTTTGACGAACTTAAGCAAATTACTGAGCAAAATCCATTTATTAATTTATCTGATATTGATTTCTCTAAATTACATTATACAATTCTATCCAATGAGCCAAGTTCAGATTTAATCAATAAATTAGTTTTAAATTCTTATGAACCTGATAATTTTAAAATCATCAAAAATGTGATTTATTTATATTGTCCAAATGGTTATGGTAATACAAAATTGTCAAATACATTCTTTGAGAAAAAGCTGAAAGTAAATGCCACGACAAGAAATTTTAACACTATTTCAAAATTAATTGAGATTGCTTCTTCCTAATTATTTATTTACAATAGATTTACAACTATTCTCTATGCTATGCGTATAAAAACTATTATGAATTATACAATTGAATTATGAAATATATTAAAATAGTTGTTTTTCTAGCAATCATTGTGTCATCAAATTTTGCAATTGCTCAAATAGATGGAAATAAACTGGCAAAAGTTGAATATTCTTTTGAAAAAAATGAAATCAACCCAAATGACTCAATCAGGGTGATTGCTGTGATTACACCTGAAACAGGTTGGCACGTTTATTGGAAAAATCCTGGTGATGCTGGGTTAGCAACTAGTTTAGTTGTAAATTTACCCAAAGGATTCAAATATGGGAATATGCAATGGGAATATCCAGAGGTCCAATCTGCTGATAGTTTAATTAGTTTTGAATATTCTAAAACATTTCATATTTTATTTACGATTTATACTCCATCTAAAATAAAAGAATCTGAGCAACCTATTTCTATTAAAACAAGCTGGCTAGCTTGCAAAGAGAAGTGCATTGCTGGAAGTCAATTAGATTCATTCAATTTAGGGAAGTTGAGAATTTCTAACTTTTGGGAAAATAAGTTTGGCAAAATTCAATCAAAAATTCCGCAAATTACATTATCACCAAATTTTAAAGCAGAAAAATTAGCTGATAAAATTTTACTTAAATGGAATAGGGCTGTTCGTTTGCCTAAAACATTTAAGATTTGTCCTGTCGATGAGGGAATTTATAAATACAAAAGCTCATATTCAATGGAATATGATGCTGAAAATTTCCATACTTTCATTGAATTAGATAAATTAAGAACTTCTGAACCCAAAAGATTTAAAGTTGTTATTGTTCCAAGCTCTGGTTCACCCAGCCAAATGGAGGCTAAAGCAATTGACATTGATATTGATTTTAGCAAATAAGCATTGATTTTGAAATATTAAAAATATTTATGCTTAAATTTCTGAAAAGATTTTTAATTTCAATATCAAGTGTATTTTTATTGATAATAATTTGGTTGAATTTGCCATTTGAAATTAAATATTATAAAAAATTCATTAGGTAAATCTGTATGTGAAAAAAATCAATGAATTCATATCAACTAATAAAAAGCTTCCAGAAAATAGCGATTGGGAATTACTTGAAAAATTAAATCCAAAAAAAACAATTTTGAGCTTATGCATTTCGAATACAACAAAATTGATTCTAATAAATTTTACTTGACTTTTATTCAAGGTTTTGATGGACCATAATTGATATTTTCATCTATTTCAAATAGTTGGTCATTTAAGTAAGTAAGAGTTTAATAACGTTATTTTACACCTAATTCGATATAATAGCTTTGTTTTAATAAATATTTAGAAATAAATAAAAAATTCTTTGTTAGATTTTTAAATAATAGTAATTTACATTTTTAAAATAAGTAATTATTAATTAAGAATATGTTTAAATTTAACAATAGCATTAGAAACAAGCTAATATTAGGCATAAACCTCTTTATAGCTTCATTGTTATTGATAATTGCTATTGGAACTTATATATACTTTAAGCAAACAATTTCTAGTTTACTTCTAAATAATCAATTCTCGATGATATCAGATAGAGCAATTGATTTAGATAACCAAATTTATACGATTAATAATGCTTTGAAAAATGTAGCCAGCGTTGCACCTGAAAATATTTTAGAAAAAACTGAAATTGCTCAAAAATGGTTAGAAAACCGAACAGGGATAAGAACTTATTTTGACCATAGTTTAGTAATTTTAGATAAAAAAGGCAAACTTGTTGCTGGAGTACCCAAAAATCCTTATGGGAATTATGATACAGTTGCTTATAGAAATTTTTTTGAGAAGTCCAGTAATATTCCAGACAAAGATCAATTGAAACCATTTGAGTCGACAATTAACAGAAGAGCTGTAATTGTTATGTCTTCTATAATCCGAGATAAAAATAAAAATATAGTTGGATATTTATATGGAGCAATTGATTTATTGAAAAAAAATAGTCTTTTTGAAACGCTTAGGAATTTCAGAATAGGTAATGGTGGTTATCTTTATTTGTTCTCTGCTGACCGTATGATGATTATGCATCCAGATTCAACAAGAATTATGAAAAAAGATGTTAAGCCAGGAATGAATTTGATGTTTGATAAAGCCTTAAACGGATTTGAAGGCTCAGGCGAAACAATAAATTCAAAAGGCATTGAATTCCTAGTGTCTTTTAAAAGTCTAAAAAGTACTAACTGGATTCTTGCTGCTAATTTCCCAACTTCTGAAGCATATCAACCAATAATTCAATTTAGAAATTATTATCTTTTAGGGATGTTGTTTGTTTTAATTATTGCAGTATTTCTTGTTAGCAAATTAAGTTTAAGCATAGCAAATCAATTGACAAATTTTACCAAAGGAATAAATAAATTAGCAGAGCCCACTGCTAATAGATCTCTAAGAATAAATGAATCACGTACAGACGAACTTGGTCAGTTAGCAGGCTCATTTAATTCATTAATGGATGAGGTTCAGAGGCACGAAGAAGAGCAATCACTGCTATTTGATCAGATAATTGAGTCAAGAGAAATAATTGAAGCAAATCTTTATCAAAAGAATGGTTTAATCGAAGAACTTACTGAAAAACAAAACGAAATAGAAAGAATTAATTCTGAAAAAGACAAATTCTTCTCAATAATTGCACACGATTTAAAATCTCCGTTGAGCGGATTTCTCGGTCTTACTCGCATAATGGTTGATGAGATAAATAATATTTCTACTGAGGATATATTATTATTTACTTCAGATATGAAAGACTCCGCAAGCAGTCTTTATGAATTATTAGAAAATCTTCTTGAATGGGCTAGTATTCAAAATGGAAGAATATCATTTAATCTTGAAATTTGTTATCTTAATTATATCATTAATCAGAATTTTAGTTTATTAAGCGAACCTGCAAGACAGAAAAACATTAGTCTAATAGCCTTAGTGGATGAGAATATTAATTTTTTTGCCGATTATTCAATGTTGAATACCATTTTTCGAAATTTAATTTCAAATGCAATAAAATTTACCAATAATGAAGGCAAAATTGAAATTGGTGTAAATACCGAAATGATAAATAATAATATTTTGATTTACGTTAAGGACAGTGGAGTAGGAATGAGTAAGGAAATTATCGATAAATTGTTCAAATTAGATTCTAAGATAACTTCCTTAGGCACCAATAACGAAAAAGGAACTGGCTTGGGATTAATACTCTGTAAAGAGTTTATCGAAAAACACGGTGGAGAAATATGGGTAGAAAGTGAATTAGGCAATGGAACAACTTTCTATTTCTCTATGCCTAATTCCCAACAATTGTCCTAAAATTAACTAATCTCATAAGTCAA
>CAIWET010000095.1 GCA_903911805.1 uncultured Ignavibacteria bacterium
TATTAGATTTATATTTGTTGCTCTAGGCGCAAAATTAAGTAAAGTAGCAATTTTATTTTTCAAATTCTATAAAGCAATTTATAATTTATCAAAACCATTTGAATGGATAAGCAAAAAATTTGAATTGATTTTTGGTTATCAAGAGGCTGACGAAGCATCAAGAGAAGAACTAAATGCATTGGTTGAAGAAGCTATGGAAGACGGTTCATTAGATGCTGGAGAATACAGAATTCTAAAAAATATTATTCATTTCAAAAATGTATACGTCACAGACGTTATGACTCCAAGAACAGTTATCTTCAGCTTTAGCGAAAGCGGTACTGTTGAAGAACTACTTTCAACTCCAGAATCTTTACTTTATTCCAGAATTCCAATTTGGGAAGGCGATTCACTTGACGAAGGAATTAGCGGCTATGTAATGACTAAAGATATATTGCGTGCAGCACTTCAGGGTAAAAGTAAAATTAAAGTAAAGAAATATAAAAGAGAGATTGATTTCATTCCAGAGAATGCTGAGCTTGATATTGCATTAAATATGTTCTTGCAACGCAAGCAACACATTTTTATGGTAGTAGATGAGTATGGTGGAATAGAAGGTATTCTAACCATGGAAGATGTTTTAGAAACAATCCTTGGTGCAGAGATAATGGATGAAGCAGACAAAGTAGAAGATTTGAGAGAATTGGCAAAAAATTTAAGAGATAAAAGAATTGCAACAAATGTTATACTTCCTGATGAAGAACCAAAAAATAATGGTGGTAAATTATCTGAAAAAATTTCAGAAAAATGAGTAAATTCAATAAAATCTTTTGATAATTAGCAAAAAATAACTAATTTTACATATTAGGAAATAATAAAAAGAAATTTAAATTCCGGGGGGAAAATCGAATTTTGCGTATCTAACATATTAATCAAGGGCTTAATTGATCAGTTTTCTGATTTTGATATAAACAAACTAAGTTATACACATAGTGGAAATCAAGATTTTGCAAAACTTTTTTAAAATGTGGAAAATAATTCTTTGATTATTTTGCTAAATAGTGGCATATTTGTATTTTCAAAAGTTGTGGAAAACTTTTTCTACATCTATGTTTTGGATTGAATGAAGGGTGTGTTAGCTTCAAAGCTAGAATAGGAGCGGAAGAGCGAAAGCTCGGCAAAAATTGTGTCAGGATTTTACACACAAAAAAGTGTGAAAGATCGAATATTGTGGAATATATCTGACACTGTGCATAGGCTAGCACAACAATTAGAAAAAAAGTTTATTATAATAGTAATATTATATGGATATAGTTAAATAAAGGTTGGTCATTTAAAATTGATTGTATAATTTTGAATGAATGCAAAGAAGTTATTTTGCGTCCGTAGCTCAAAGGATAGAGCAGTGGATTCCGAATCCAAAGGCTGGGGGTTCAACTCCCTTCGGGCGCGATAAAAAAAATGAGTAAATTGTATATTAATTTTTTGAAGGAAAATGGGTAATAACAAGGATTTAGAGAGCGAAATGCTTGACAGCGAAAATGAAATGAATTTAAACGAGAAGTTAACTTCTGCAGAAAAGATTCAGAGATTCATTGAAAAGAATGGTAAAAAGATCATGATTATATCATTGATTGTAATTGTAGCCGCTACAGGTTTTTATTTCTTAAAAAATAAATACGATAAAGACGCAGCAGAAAACCGTGAGATGGCTGGTGCATCATTATCAGTAGCAATGCAATTCTACAATGCCAATGAATATGAAAAAGCACTAAGTGGTGATCCAACAGCTATGATAAGAGATCGTAAAGTTATTGGCTTAGTAGAAATAGCAAAAAAATACAAAGGCACAGACCAAGGCTATCAAGCTGCATTCTATGCTGGAAACTGCTATTTATCACTTCAAAAAGCAACAGAAGCTAAAGAACAATTTAAAGCAGCATTAGAATCAACATCAAAATTAGTTTTAGAAGGTGCAAACGCTGGAATGGGTGCAGCACTTGAATTTGAAAATAATTTTAAAGAAGCAGTTGAATGCTATAAAAAAGCATCAACATATTCATTAGCATTTGCATCAAAAAGTAGATATAACTTTTTTGAAGGATTATGCTATGAAAAATTAAATGAAAAAGAAAACGCAATTAAGATATATAAAGAAATTATTAATGAATCAAGATCAGAATCTATAGCTCAGGGTAAACCTGCAAGCATGGATAACAACAACGAATTTGTAAGACAGGCAAAAGCTGGATTAGTTCGTCTTGGCACGATTATTGATTAGTCACACTTGTGTGTTAAAAAAATTAAAATGGTAAATATGAAAATTAATAGATATTTTTTACAAAATAACAATTTTATAAACGGAGGTTATATGAGTCGTTTGTTTCGTCTAAGTTTCCTCGTGGTTCTGTTAAGTATAATTGCGGTAACCGCAGGTTATGCACAGCCACAAGTTTACGTATCCGGAAGGGTAGCCCCGGGCGATGTTCGAATCTTTGTTAAAGACTCGACTTACATCATTGACAGGAACTACGTTATCGGAGGTACTCTCTTAATCGAGCCAGGTACCACAGTATATTTCTACCCTAATGGTAGAATTATTGATTCCGTAGGCGGTAGAATCCTTGCTGACGGTTTTGCAAATGCAAATTACGCAGCAAATCCGGGTGGTTTAGATCCAATTGGTATACCAGGATCCCCAAGCAACCCGAATTCTTATAGCGGTTATGGTGATTTAAGGTATTTCTTAAACGCAGGTGTTGTTAATTCAACAACTGCTAAAGAAGTATCTGTAAATGCCGCTAAGTACAATACTATTTTCAATGTTGTTGTTGATACAGTAACAAGAAAAGTTAAAAACTTACTTTTAAGTCCAACAGATAACAGTGCTATTCTTGGCGCTAATGACGTTGTCATTAGTCCTGAATTAGCGTTAGTTTATCAGGCATCACGTTTATACGTAGATCCTAATAGTGACATTATCTTGAAAACCAGACCTTGGACAAGAATCGGTGGCGCATCTGTGAACGTAACTAGCGCAAAAATTAAATTTATTGGTCAACCAACAGACAACTTCTCAAGAGAATGGGGTCATTTTGTTGTTTTACCTGGCGCAAGAGCAGCTTTCTTCAGAAATTGTTCATTTGACGGTTTCAGAAAAGATACTACAGTAGACAGAAATGACGTTTATAGTGCAGGTTCACAACCATCACTTACAGCATTACAATTAGCAACATTAAACAATGCTTTTGTTGCTGCTGAAAATGGTGCTGGTGGTGTAATCACTTCTTATTCTTCAAGATTATGGGTGATTGACGCTGTATTTACAAACAACATGGCACGCTATAGAGGCGGTGCTTTAAACATTTTACAAGCTCCAGAAGGTTTTGCTTCAGCAATTCCAACAACAGCTTTATCAATGTATGATGCTACAAAAAATCCAGCCGTTCTCAACAGAGACGGAAGTATCTCTAATATTAATAATAGAGATAAATCATGGACAACAAATAATAAATTATATTTAATCGATGCTATCGATGAACCAACTGTAGAACCTTTCTTAGTTGATTTCGACAGACAAAAATATGATGATGCTAGAGTTGCAATGTTCTTAGGTCGTTTAAGAAATCTTAAATTTGACGGTAACTATGTACAATTGACAAACGTTGGCAAAAGAATTATTGGAACTAATCCTCCAGTAGAAGTAATCGTTGATATTACTGACGCAGCTGCAACTCAGCAAAGCAATGGTAATAACCACGCTTATGGTGGTGCTATCTTTATTTCAGGTAGAAACCAAACTACAGAAGATTATAGAAATATCGAAGTTGGTTTAGGTATCAACAATTCTTTCAAAAGAATGTCTGATAACAAAATCGTAAGCTTCCCTAAATTTGATAGCTTTGAAGCAGTAAATAATATGGCTAACAACTACCAAAGTGGCTTAACCTTTACACAAGGTGCTCGTGGTGGTGCTATTTATGTTGATAAAAACACTTCTTTAATTATCGCAGGTAAATTAAGCTATAACAGAACATATACTAAATATTTGCAAGATGATACTCAAGGTGCTAACAATGGTACTTGGTCACAAGGTGGAGCTATTTTCTTTAATAACCCATTAGGTAGACTTCAAGTTGTTGGTGGTCCATTAAGAGATTCAGTTAATACAAACAATCTTGGTAATCCTACAATCTTTAAGAAAAACATTTCCGGTAACGGTGGTGCTATCTATGTTAATAATTCTACATCAACAGAAATGTACACTGTAATTGGTGGTTCTGATGCATTAGTAACAGCTAGAGATTTAGGTTATAATATTAGATTCGAAGACAATATAGCTTATACAGCTGGTGGCGCATTATTCAATAGAAGAAATCTTATGATTTATGGTGCTGGTGGTGTTGAAGCTAATGCTTTAATCGGTTATGGTGGAAAATACCCTGTAACTTTCGTAAATAACTATGCAAACTATGCTGGTGGCGCTATCGTTGTTGACATTATGTCTTCAACAGTAGCTAAAGACAGAATGGTAAGAATTGCAAGAACTAATTTCGAATCAAACATCGTTGGTTCTAATGCAGTAGCAGTAAACATTCCATCAATTATTGGTGGTGGTGCTATATTTGCAACAGACGGTGACTTGAATGAAGTTAGAGGCGTTTTATTTATGAATAATGAAGTTTATAATGGTAATGGTGGAGCTGTTGCTTATGCAGTTAAATCATTAAACAATATTAACAAAAGATTATTTGTAACTGACGTTGATAAATTAGATTATGCAAACGAAGTTGCTGTTGGTTATTCTTCAGTAAACACTGCTTTTACATCTGGTTTCCCGGTAGGTACTGGTTATCCAGCTGACACTAGAATGTTAACAAGATTTATTGGTAATAAATGTCATGCTGATTCTGCTACATTAGCAAATCAAAGTGGTAATGGTGCAGTTCAAATCCAAAGTTTTGCAGCTACAACACCTTGGTTACCTGTAACAACAGCTAATAGATATTTAAACCAATATTGTCCTTCAATATCTTCAGCTTATAGAGACATGCCTGAAAATGGTGTTGGTCTTGGTGGAGCGTTTTATATGAACATTAATAAAGTTGTAAGAAGTGCTTCTGGTGCTGTTCCTCCAACAATTATTGATGGCGTTATCGATTCTACATTCTTTAATAGAGTTAGAATGCAAGATAACCACGCTTTCTCAGGTGCTGCAATTTATTCAGACAACTATGATTCAAAACTTATCTTTAACAGATCATTAGTTAATGCAAACCACGCTTATTCAACAATTGGTGTTAATCAAAATTGGATTAGTGGTCCATTACATTTAAGTACAACATTAAATGATTACAACTATGCTTCTTCAGATTTAGCTCCAGCTATTCTTTATGGTGAAATTCAGGGTCCAATTCCTGCTTATACTTCACCTGAAGCTGGTAACTCTATGTACGGCAACATGGCAAGATTCTTAATCAGATTACCTGATGCTCCTTCAACAAAAGGTGTATTAGCTGGTACAAGAGGTATTGGTTATGGTGGAACAGATACTATTAGAGGCAACTACTGGGGTTTAACAGAAGCAAATATTAATATGCAAGTAAGCATTCGTAAAATCAAATATATTGATCCTGTAACAGGCGATACATTATGGTTCTCACCTGCTTCACAAGAAACATTCTTTATCGAAAGAGATTTTGATTTAGATCAAACTTATATGAAATTTGATTATAGAGCTGTAGGAACAACTACAATGGATCCAAAAGAACAAGGTCCATTCGAATCAATCGAAAGATTTAACTACAGACCTATTCCATTAGGCAACAAATTAGTTGGTACTAGATTTGACCAAAATATTGCAGCTGACAATTCAATTCCAGAACAAGCTTTGTTCTCAGGTATTGTTTATGATGTTCATGATAAAGGTACAGATATTAAAACTGCTGATTATAGCAAGAGAAGAATGAGCCCAGTCGAAGATTTCGCAGTTGGTATCGCTCCTATCGTAAAAAGATATAATGAATCCACATATACAAATTATCCTTCATATAACAAATATGTTAAAAGATGGATTCGTGACCCATTCGTAGCTGAAAAGTTAAACGATGCTGGCGCAAGAGTATATCCTTGGATTACAGCTTTACAAGATGAATACAGACCTGATACAAAAGGTGAATATTATCATCCAATTGGTGCTCCTTTATACTTAGAATCAAGAGTTGATTATACAGGTTTAGCTGAAAGATCAAATCACGATGAATTAATGTTAAACGAAGCAGTTTATTTCGTAATTAACGAAAACACTGGTGACTTTATCAGAGTTAATATGAAACAAGTTCGCGAAACAGCTCCTTACAGAGAAATCTTTAGAGCAAGAGTTGACTTAGTTCCAGATTCTACTTATAGAAACACTAACACATCATTCAGAAGATCAACAGAAGGTTTATATAATCCAGGTGTTGGTTATAACTTATTACAAAAACTAAAAGATGGCGATCCTGATTCTAAATTAGCAGGTACAGTTATTGAAGATAGAGCTACTATGGCAGGCAGAAGATATTTTGCAGCTGGTAACACTACTAACAGCTCAACTTTAGCTGGAATGGCTGACTTATATTATAACAGACCAGAAATGCCATCATCTAACAGCACAAATGTAACATACTTCGCTGGTGAAAGATACAGAACTTTACCAACAAATGTTGGAGACATTGTTAGAATAGTTTCAAGAACAGTACTTACTAGAGAAGGCGTTATCAAAGCTTACAACGACGGAATTTCTTTCAAAGTTGTTGGCTCAACAGAACCTCCAGTATTTACCGGAAACATTCCTAAAATGCAAACAGATACAATCATTAAGATTGTTCCTTCACAATATCCAGATAAAAATGCTGCTGGTATCTATGATACTTTAAAAATTACAGAATTCTTAAATAAAATCTTTGTAACAGAAGATAGAAATTATCCTGTAACTAGCGGTGTTTATAGCAGAAACTTAACTGGTTTAATTGGTAGTTCATTCGGTCGTGATTCTATTATGAGAGTTACAGCAGTTGATACTAACAAATTCTTTGACCCAAGATCTTTAGCTGATCCTACAAAATATGCTAATTTAACATATAAATGGTCAGTTGATAATTACACAGGCGTTGAAAGATGGTTACAAGTTGATACTATTTATGCTGCTGGCACAATGAAATTTGGTGCTAAAGGCTACATTCAGTTCCGTGGAAGACCTATGAATCCATTCGTAGTTCCAGGTGGCGAAAATGTATATGTAAGAGTAGAAAACTATCCTCCATTTATGAACACTGTTGACGCATTAAAATCATACATGGATGCTAATGGTAACCCATTACCACAAGATACAATTGACAAATTTGTTAATATCTTTGGTTCTTATTTACACGCAAGAAAATATGATGTTGAAAATGCAAGATATTTACAACAAGATACTATTGGTGGTGGTTCTAATTATGCTAATACTTATGGATATAAAATATTCGTTGTTGATAGCATCCCAAGAATTATCTTACACACAGATCCATCAGAAATGATTCAAAGAAGAACTGATATGGCTGGTACAATGGAAGATTATGTAGAATACAAACCTACAGAATTAACTTGCGGAATGACTAACAGTGGTAAATTGAAAGCTAACTTAACTGATAAATTAAGATTCCAAATTGACATCAACTCTGATGACGAAATGGAAGATTCATGGGCATTATTAAACGATGCTAAATATGGTAGAACTCCTTGGGACTTCCGTTTTGGTAAAACTGCTTATGGATTTATGACAACTCATTTAAGAACTGGCGATACAACTATCGTTGACAGTACAATTTATGACCAAGATATGAATGGTGCTGATGACAATTTAGTAGTAAATCAAACAAGACCTGTATGGATGAGCAATAATTATATTTATCAATACAATGGTGAAGCTAATGCTGATGCATTTGGCGCTCAATTCCAAAGTGCTGGTAAATTAAATATTAGAATTCCTGCTGCAACTGCTTTAAGCATTTTGTTACCAGGTCCACAATATAATGGTGCATTAAACTTAGATACAGTATTCTCAGTAGTAGTAACTGACGGTCACGGTGGTTTAACTACAAAAGAATATCCAGTAATGATTAACGTTGCTCCAAAGATTTTAACAACATCATTACCAAACGCAAAAGAAGATTATGATTATAATCCACAGTTATTAGATTCTAACAGAATGATTAAGATTTTTGATCCAAACTTTGATCAAGATCATAGATTCGAATTAGTTTATTCTGACTATGCATTAAATACTCTTCCTTTAGATCCTTGCTATGCTGAAGCTGGTTCAATTGACTTAGTTCCTTTGAAAACAACTCCAAAATGGTTAAAAATCAATCCAGTAAGTGGTTTACTTTACGGAACTCCAGGCGTTAAAGACGCTCCAAAATCTGAAAAAGTAACTATTATCGTTTGGGATAGAATTGACGATAAAAATGAATTACCTGCTTTAATCACTTTAGATTTACAGGTTGATTCTACAAATCATAACCCATCATTATTAACAGCTCCTATCAGCAAATGCGTTGATAAAGATATGGCTTATTCAGATACATTATATGTATCAGATAGAGACTTAATGAGAGGTAAAAACGCAAGTGAATCAGAATCATTAACATTAACAGTAATTGACCCAGCTGGTATGCAAATTACTCCTAATAAAGTAACAGGCGTTAAATCTGAATCAGATTTACCAGTAAAAGTTATCATTTCAGCTGCTGCATTTAATGGCACTCCTGGAACAGATGGCAGAATTACAATTAAAGTTAGAGTTGTTGATGCATCAGGTGTTGCAGATACTTTAATCTATAAAGTTAAATTATCAGAAACAACTAACTTTGTTACTCAAATAAAAGTTGAGAACTCAAAAGGTGCATATCAAATGGTTGAATTTGGTACAGCTAAATTAAGCTATAGCCCAACAACTGGTGACGGTAGTTCACAAGCTGACGATTATGTTGGTAAATTAGATTCAAACTTCTGCGAATTTGAATTACCTCCAACTCCACATAAAGATATTTTTGATACAAGATGGACTATTTCTACAAAGAATGGTATCTTAAGAAATATCTTCCCAGAAGCAACAAGCAAAACTAAAGCTGGCGAATTTGTTTACAGAGCACACTTACAAGCTGGTGGAGAAAGTGGAAACACTGCAAACCATTATCCTGTAAAAATTACTTGGGACATGAATTCACTTCCAGCAAGAACTGACAATGCTAAGAACCCTTCAGGTGCATCTTGGTGGATCAGAGACGCTGTTTCTAATGGTAACGTATTTAACTATAATATGAGAGAAGGTTACGGATATTCAGCAGCTGACATTAAAAAAGAAGTAACTGGTACAAACTTTAGCTTAGTAATTATGAGAGACGCTATTGAAGATTTCATTATCGTTTATGATTGGATTACTGATGTTGAAAACCCAACAGTTATGACTAACCCTGGTATTAGCTCAATTAACCCTAACCCAGTAAACAAACAAACACAAATTAACTTTGGTGTTAATACAGCAAATAGAATTAAGATTGATTTATTTGACGCTCTTGGCAATAGAGTTGCAGCAATTACAGACGGTGATTATACAGTAGGATCATACTCAATCGTTTGGACAGCTAGAGACTTAAACGGAAATGATTTACCTAGTGGATCATATACTGTTAGAATGACATCAGCAGGCAATACATCTTCTTATCAAATGGTAATTGTAAAATAATAAAAATTTGTAATCCCCCTTTGAAAAAAGGGGGACTGCAAAAGAATAATTATGAAAAAGAAAATTATAAATTTAAATATGGAGAACAAAATGAGACGAATTCTGTTATTTGCTGTAGGAATTGCAATGTTCTTAGGACTCTCGATTCCAACACAGTTAAATGCTCAGGTATATGGTGAGTTCAGCTCAGTGAGTATTGTTAGCCCAGTTAGCTATGATTCATTGAAAGCTGCAACTGAAATCCCATCTACAGCTTTCGGAATTGAAACTCCTGCTTTCATTCCGGACGTAGACGATGGATATGCAAAAATTCCAATCGGTTTTTCTTTTGAATTCGCCGGCGTACCTTATACAGAACTTTATGTTTGTGTAAACGGTTTTGTGACTTTTACTAAACCACCGGTAACACCTTCAAAAGTACAAACAGCATTATTTAATTATGCAAACTCTTATCCTATTAATGTTGTAGCACCTTATTGGGGTGACCATTATTATAGATTAGAAACTGATATGTCTTTTGGTTATACAAAAACAACAATATCATATAAAGTTTTAACTTTAGCTAATGGAAAAAGAGTTTTAGTAATTGAATGGAAAGACTTAAATATTAATGACGCAACTATTCAATCTTCAATCGCAGACTTCCAAGTAAGATTATATGAATCAGTAGATCCATTATCTTATCAAGGCGATATTGAATTCTGTTATGGTCAAATTGGTGGTAACACTAATACACCATTACAAACAGTTATTACTAGAAATGCAACAGTAGGTATTAAAGGCGACTTTAACTTACTAAATGATAAAACTGACTTTTTAAATGGTTTAGCTTTTGGTAAACCTTTAACAACTGCTAAAACAGTTGAAACTTTAACTAACGAATGGACTCCATCTGGAGCAACAGATAAAAGAATTAAATTTACAGCATTAACAAGATACAACATTGAAGAATGGTGGGGCGATGGTGATGCTGACTTATCAAAAGGTTTTGGTCAAAAACATTTTGGTATGGAACAAAATAGATTCGTAACTGTAAATGATGCTAGAAAAATTATTAATTCTTTATCATCATTAAATCCACTCGATTCAGTTAGAAGAAGAGCTGCTTATCACGGTGATGTTAATCATAATGGTAGATTCTATTATAGTAACACCAACGTAAGAAAAGATATTCCTTGGAAAGATAAATTATATTCAGACAATTTACCAGCTGAAATCAACACTGTAAAAAGAGTTTATTATCAGGTAACTGAATATGATGCAGCTTTAATTTTACATTATATTGGTGCAAGATTACCTGAATTACCTTGGATATTAGATACTATTCCTCAGTATGGTAAAATCAATAATACTGAATTTGCAAATAACTTTACAGTAGGTGCAGCTCAGTTAATTAATGATGGAACTTATACTTTCCCTGTATCATTAAACGGTTATATTAATGGACCAGTTGCTGGTAAATTTAATGTAAACGGTGAAGTTGTTAGTGTTTCAACAAACAACAGTAGCGAACAAGAAATCATTTCTGATTTCTCTTCAAATATTGTAACTATTGCTGCAAGAGGTATCTTTGATGCTAATTCTCCAGTAGCTTTCATTACTGTTAAAACTAACAATCCAACAGTTGAATTGTCAAATGTTAGATTTAATGATATTAATAAAGAAAACGTAACTATAAATGTTGCAAAAGTTAATGAAGTTAACAATAACTCATTATTAAATGTAACTCCTAACGTTGTTGATACAAAATCTACAATTACTGTAAATGTGCCAGCTGATGGTGCTTATACAGTTGCTATTTTTGATGCAATGGGTAATGTTGTTAAAACATTGTCAACTTCAGAATTATCAGTTGGTTTACATTCATTTGACTGGAATGGTACAAACGACGCAAATGCTAATTTAGCAACTGGTCTTTATATCGTAAGAGTTAATGGAAACAACATCAATGTTACTTCACAAGTATACAAATATTAATACTTGAGTACGTTCTTTAAAAACATATTATCTATTGGGCTGCTGCTTTTAATTTGCAGCAGCTCAGAGATAATAGCTGAGCGAAAAATGAATTTTGCTCTTCAGAATTACACTAATACAATTAAGTATTGTGCAACTCCTGCAGATAAAGAATTTACAATCGCGATAAATGGCGGAAGAATATACGCAGCAGATTCTTGCTATGGTTATTCATTCGAGATTGGATTTAATCCAGAAAAAATAAGGTTTAATAGTAAATTAATACAAAACACCTTAGCAGAGTTCTTTGAATTTAGTGATGCTACATTCCACAAAGAAGGGTATGTTAGAGGATACGCAGCAAATTTGTCAAACAAGCTTGTTTATGGCGATAAACCATTAATGGCTTTTTTCGGTACTTTTTTGAATGACTGTGAAGATACAACAAATTTTACTTTAAATTATATTGAATTTACAGATGAATTTAAAGGAATAGTTGATTCATTAAAAGGTCTCAATTTAGCAATTACGAAAAATCTTAGTTCTAAGGATAGTTTAATTGCAACAGCTGATGCAAGTTATTTAAATTTTACAGGGATTGAGAAAAAGGAATTAACAATTGTTTCAATTGTAAATTCAGTAAAGGCTTATAAAAATTCTAGAATTAGTTTAGAATTTAGTAAAAAACTTGAGAATTTCAATATTTCAAATATTAGAATTATTGAGCCAAACAATGTTAAAATTGATTCAATAGTTGAAAAGATAGAAGCTTTGGATGTTTATATCAATATTACAAATCCGAAATTGAACCAACAAGTAATATTAAGTGCAGATATTGAGTCGAGAAAAAATATCGTTTCAAATGAGTGGTTTAAGATACAATCTTATGTTGATAATCAATGTAATTGTATATCAAATAGTATTGGACTAGATATTAATTTAATTTCAGAAAAAAAGATTGATTCAACTAGTTCGGTAAGATTTATAAATGAAGAAAATATTATTCAGAGAAATAATAGTATTATATTAAAAAAGGAAATTTCTAAAATCAGTATTTATGATGTATGTGGAATATTGATTTCAGAAATTAATACTAATGAAAATAGTATAATTGATCTGAATAATTTAAATAACGGAATATACTTTTTAGTATATGATTTAAATAAGAAAAGA
>CAIWET010000096.1 GCA_903911805.1 uncultured Ignavibacteria bacterium
AATATTTTTTATATTTTTCATAAATAATTCATTAAAAAATGATATTTTGCATAAGTTAATGAAATAAAAGTTAGTTTTAGGAGTATTTTTATGAGAAATTTTCTGTTTTTTGCAATTTTTTTTATAAGTATAAATGTGTTTGCTGAAGATATTCATTCACTTCCTTATGGTGGAAAATGGGAATCATATTCTACTTGGTTTGGCGGAAAAATCCCTACTAAGGACGACAATGTTGTTTTAATGAATAATATTACTATAAGTTCTCCAATCATATGTAAAAATCTATTAATTCTTAAATCTGGCTCCTTAACAATTAAATCTCCCGCAAAGAAAAGTTATAAAGTTGAGATTTTGGAAAAATTACGAATCGAAGGCGGTATTCTTACTATAGAAGATAAATGTAATGTTAAAGTTGGAGAAATAATCAAAACTCCTGATTCGGAAGTACATAATTCTGGTATACTAGAAGTTGGAAAATAATTTATTTTTTAAAGAATTTAATAAGATTCCCAAATAGTATTCCTATGATTATTAATATTAAACCGATTATACTATAAAATTCAATTTTTTCTCCTAAGATTAGGGCGATAAAAAACAGAGAGAAAAATGGAGATAAATATATTATATTACTAACTTTTGCAGTATCTTCAGAGTATTTAAGTGCATTTAGCCAAAGAACAAAAGTTATTCCCATTTCGAATAATCCAATATAAACATCAGCTGATAATGTTTTGAAATCCGGCAATTCAATTTGATTAAAGCCAAGTTGATAAATTGTAATAAAAAGCAATCCAAACGCGAAATTCAAAAAGAGTTTTTCTTTGGCATCTCGCCTGTCCTTCAAATTCAAAATCCAATACGCTCCCCAAATCAATGAAGTACTTAAAGCCAAGCTTGTTCCAAATGTATCAGAAATTTCCAAAGTTTGCAAATTTCCTTTAGCTGCTATAAACATAACACCAAAAAAACTTATAATCAATCCGAAAATATTAATCAAGCTTATTCGCTGCTTTAAAAATATAATTGAAAATAATACAATTACAATTGCCCAGGAATAATTTAAAGTAAGAGCTGATTGAGCTGGCAGAAGTGAATATGCTTTGAATAGAACTATATAATATAAAAATGGATTGAGAAATCCCATTAATGCAGAAGAAAGGATTGCTTTTGCAGACAATCGGACTTTTGTTGTTTTTGAGCTAAAATATATGATTGCCAATGAGATAGTAGAAAATACTGTAGAATAAAAAAGTAGATTCGTGGGATTTTGTCCGCTTAATGCAATTTTAAATGCAGTTGCAACTGTTGACCAACAAAGCACCGTTAGTCCTGCAAAAAAATAAGCTCTCTTCTGATTAGTCATATATTTTTTAAAAATGATTTTAAAAATTAAACAATATAAAAAAAATATGGCTATTAAAGCAATAACAATTGATTTTTGGAATACTTTATTTGACTCAAGTAATGGCGAAAAAAGAAATGCTGTTCGTATGATTACTGTTGTTGAGGAAGTAAAAAAGCATAATTCTGAAATTTCTGATGAACTTTTTGATGCATCATTAAAGAAAACCTGGGAAAATTTCAATAAAATATGGTTTAGCGAACAAAGAACTCCAACACCTATCGAGAGTATAGAATTTTTTTGGAAACAACTAGGGTTACCTAGAGATGACCAAGCTGTTGACAATATCGCTTATGTTTTTGCAAATTCTATTTTAGAACATCCACCATTGCTACTGCCAAAGCCTGAGCATTTATTTGAATTATCCAAGCACTTCAAACTCGGAATTGTTTCAGATACTGGATTTTCTCCAGGAACAGTTCTTAGATCATTAATTCACAAAAATGGTATTTACGATTACTTTCAAGAGTTTAGTTTCAGCGATGAAACAGGAGTTTCAAAGCCTCATCCTAAAGCTTTTTTAACTTGTTTAAGTAAATTCGATGTAAAGCCTGAAGAAGCAATTCATATTGGTGATATTGAAAAAACTGATGTTAAAGGTGCAAAAGAATTAGGAATGAAAGCTATTAGGTTTAGTGGAGATCCAACTGCGTGGGTTGTTAAAGAAAATCCTGCAGAATCTATGGCTGATGCTGTTTTAAGTAATTGGGACGATATTGTCAATTATATTATTGAGAATAAATGAGACCAATAATTGAAATATTAATGGCTGACATTACCAAGATTGAAGTTGATGCTATTATTAATGCAGCAAACAATTCTTTGCTTGGTGGCGGTGGAGTTGATGGTGCTATTCATCGTGCTGCAGGTCCTGAATTATTAGAAGAATGCCGCTCTTTAAATGGCTGCGAAACTGGATTTGCAAAAATTACAAAAGGTTATAATCTTCCATCTAAATTTGTAATTCATACTGTTGGACCAGTTTGGTTTGGTGGAACTTTTGGAGAAGAAGATCTTCTAATTAGCTGTTATGAGGAGTGTTTACAATTAGCATTTGCAAATAGAGCAAAAAGCATAGCATTCCCAGCTATTAGTACTGGCGTTTATGGTTTTCCTGCAGATCAAGCAGCATTTATTGCCTTGAATTCAGTTACTGAATTTCTTTCAAGATATGAAACTGATTTCGAAAAAATCATTTTTGTTGCTTATGACATAAAAACTTATGAAGAATATGTTAGATTAGTTGCTGATAATGACGAAGAAGACTAATATTGAGTAATTATTGATATCTTTCTAAAAATTCTTGAATTACTTCGTCATTTGTTTTCTTTAATTCATCAGCATTACCATAAAATCTAACTTTACCTTTATCCAGCATTGCTACATTGTGTGCAATTCTGAAAACAGAGAACATATCGTGTGTAATTACAACTGAAGTTACTTTGAATTTCTTAGCAAGATTTCCTATTAGATTATCAATTTGCTCCGATGTGACAGGATCTAATCCTGTAGTTGGTTCATCATAAAATATATATTGAGGTTCGCCAACTAAAGCTCTGGCTACACCAACTCTTTTTCTCATACCACCGGATAAATCAGAAGGCTTTTTTGCTTTTAAAATTTCCCATTCTTTGATAAAATATGAGTCTTCAAAGTCACCTTCGGGCAAAAGTCCAACTGCTTGGAGTACTTTTTTGGCTTCATTTTCTAATGGGATAATTTCTCTTTGACCGTGTTCCCAGGGACTAATGATAATATTTTCAAAAACATCCATAGAATCAAATAGTGCAGAACCTTGGAAAACAAATCCCATCTTTCTGCGCATTTCGAATAAATCTTTGCGATCAAGTGATTGTACGTTTTTCCCATCAACTAACACTCTTCCTTTATTCGGCTGCAACAGTCCAACAATATGTTTTAATAAAACGCTTTTCCCACAACCTGATTTTCCAATAACGCATAGAGTTTTACTATCCTCAATTTTTAAATCCAGACCATCGAGTACAATTTTTTCACCAAATGATTTATGTAGATCTCTGATTTCAATCATAATTATTTGTTGTTTTGTGTTCCAGTTTTTCGAGTTGCAATTTCTCTTTCGGCTCTTGCTCTTGAGCTATCATACATTACAAGAAAATATTCAGGATTAGAAGCATAATAATTATAAAGCGAATTGAACTCTCTTTCATTCAATCCATTTTGCTTAATCATTTTTGCTATTTCAGGATTAGCTTTGGCTGTGTCTGGTAAAACGAATCTAATAATTAAAATTTCTTTGTAGATATTTATAAAATGTTCTCTTTCGGTAGCTGGTTTATAGACAAAAAAGAAATATGCCACTCCCAAGCTAGCAAAAAGTAAAATTGCCGGAATGATTTTCCCGGCATTATTTTTAAAACTACTAAAATTAAAGATTCCGAATATTTTGGATAAAAAGCTCATAATATTTTATTCTTAATTAATTTCCACATAAATTTCCTGAGATTCATCATTAATTACAGCGGTTTGAGTATTATTGCCGGATTCATAACTAGAATATGTTGGATGACTTAATATCTCAAATTGTTTTGGTAGTGGGAAAATACTAATAAGTTTGCTGCGAATTACTGAAGGTGACTCACCAAGTTGAACTCCGTGGACTCCATCAACTATAAGTTGAAATATCTGCATTTCTTCTGCGTGCAAATATGATAATTTATCTGCTATTGGAAGCCAAACGATATTTGCCATAAATATTCCCCACAAAGTAGCAATAAATGCTGAAGAAATATGTTGTATCAAGACTATTGGGTTATCACCAGCAGCTGCTAATGTTGCAATTAATCCCATTACTGTTCCAATAATTCCCATTGTTGGAGAATATCCACCCAATTTACTAAATAAATGAATATTGGCATTATGCCTTTCAGTAACATATTGCACTTCAGTATCAGCAACTTTTAGTAAGGTATCAGGATTAGCACCATCAATTCCTACCATAAACAATTTAGTTAAAAATGGATGCATAGAGTTTGCCAAAAGTGGCTCTACTGCAAGAATTCCTTCTTTACGAGCGACTTGAGACAGATGTATAATTTGATTAATTATATCGTCAGGGCTATTCTTTTTTGGGTTTATTGCTGTTTTTATTAAAAGAGGTAATTTAGAGAAATGACTAAATGAAGTACCTGCTAGACCTGCTGCAAGAGTACCACCAAATACAATAAGCATAGCTGGAAGCATAATTAACGAATTAAGACTTCCACCCTCCCATATGAATGCACCAAATATAGCTAGTGCACCAAGGAAAATTCCAACAAATGTGCTCTTTTTCATTTTGCAATTTACGGAGTTTATGCGAGAAAATCAAATAAACTTTGAGAAAGCATTTTGCTTCCTACCTGGAGTGAGTATTGTAATACTGAAGATTCTTTAGATAATTCCATTGTAGTCTTGGCTACATCAGCATCTTCATCTAGTGATTTAAATGCGCGTAATCTGGAATTTTGTTCCGTCATTTGATCTTGCAATACTTCAATTCTGTTTACTTTTGCTCCTACTTTAGCGATATTATTATTAATTAAATCGTAATTCTCTGCAATTGTTTTTTGATAAGAAGATAGTGTTTGAACATCCTCTTTATTGAAATAATCGTTTGCTCCTCTTGCTACTCCATCTTTTTTGTAAACCAAAAGATTATATAATTTGATTATTGGTTCAAAAACTTTAGTACCATCAGTTCCCATCACTTTGTCCATTGTAACGTTGACTGTCTCGGTAGCATTTGAATCTTTGTTTACAATTCTTTCATTAAAGTTACCTTTGAAAACTACTTTCATTCCTGAAGGATTTTCTGCAGTTGGAGCTTCAGTTATTACTTCATATGGGAAATTTGTTTGACTTCCAGTTGCTGAATTCATTGATTCTTCAGTGGTTTTTGTACCACCAAAAATAAATTTTCCATTAAAAGAAGTATTCAAATCTTTTACCATATCTTCAATTAATCCTTTCACATAACTCCCAATTGAGGATGTGTTTGCCGCTGAACCTGTTTGTGTTGCATCAATCGAAAGCTGTCTAATATTTTGAGTTTTATCTGCAAATGATTGTAATTGATCGTGAGCAACTGTAAGTTCAGCGTGAACTTCATTGAGATTTGTAAGATATTGCTCATTTTTTGATACCATTGCAGAAAGTTCTTTAATATTGATTACTTTCTTTGGGTCATCAGCTAGAGAATTTATATCTTTTAAAGTGGTTAACTTTAATTCCTGAGCAAATTTTCTATTTTGAATTCTCTGAAGATTTTGAACATAATTGTCAGTTAGCAATCCTGTTGTGATTCTCATAATTATCTTCCTAAATTAATAACTGTGTTCATTAATTCATTTGTTGTATTGATAATTCTTGAAGCAGCTTCAAATGCTTTTTGGAATTTTATTAAATTTACAGCTTCTTCGTCCACATTTACTCCTACTTGAGAAGTTCTTTGATTGTTTAATTGGTCATAAACCATCGAAGTTGTGGAGGTGCCATTTTTTGATTCTTGTCCCATCGTTCCTACTCTGCCCATTAATGTAGCATAATAGTTCGCAGGAGTCATACCATCTAAGAATGTACCATCATTTTGAATATTTGCAATTTTTCTACCAATTGCATTATTACCTGGTTCACCAGGAGCTGAAGAAAGAGGAATATTCCTAGGTTTATCTTTGATATCTGATGATATTTCAATAGAACCCGCTCCGCCTTTTCCAATTGCTGGCTCAAAGATACTTCTTCCAGGTGCAGTTGTTCCTTTATCGTCAAGACCAAAACCCTGTACAGAATAAGTATTAAACTTTTTAATAATTGAATCAGCAAAATCATCCAATTTTTTATAAAGAGAAAATCCTCCTGAAGAATCAAGATTATCTAAAGTAACATTATAATGCTTTAACTGTGAAGATATTTCGCCAGAAGAAGGCTCAATTTTATTTATTACATTTCCGTCAGCATCGAGAGAATAAACGCTTAAAGTTCTTTCGCCAGTTATTGCATCTTTTGAATCTTTGACTGTTAATTCATTGACATTTGTTCCAGTAACTAAATTCATACCGTTAACATTAAGGTTAACTTGTCCAAATTTATCAGCTGTAACATTAACATTTACAATTTTTGCCAATTCAGAAATTTTTACAGTTCTTTGGTTATCCATAGTTTGAACATCACCGTTTGAAAGTGATCTTGCGCTAGCAATACTGCCATTTAATGAAGCAATGTCTTTAAGTAAACCATTTGCTTTTTCAACATTAATGCCAAGTTTGTCAGCTGCATCTGTTCTTAGTCCTGTCAATTCATCAGAAATAGTGTTAAATCTATCAACTAAAATTTGTGCTTTACTCAAAAAGTTTTCTCTCATACCCATATTTTCTGGGCTATTATTCATTTCTTCAACGCTATTGAATAAATTAGAAACTGAGTCATTAAGTCCATTATCGGTAGGTTCATTAAGGAATGATTCTATTTTTTGATATACTAATTCGTCAAGAGCATAACCTTCTTTTCTGGAGGCAGTATTTCTTAACTCTCTATCAAAGAATTCTTCCCTGAAAGATCTGAATTTGTCAATTTCAAGACCAGTACCCAAATAATTATTTCTATTATATAGTGGGTCAGTCTCACTGAAAGTGACATCTCTTCTTGTGTACCCTTCGGTATTCACATTGGCAATATTATTACTCGTAACGTCTAGTCCGAGTTTATTTGCCAGAAGGGCTCTTTTTCCTATTTCAAGAGATAAATTTGACATTATATTACTTAGTTAATCCTTTAAAAAAAATCGCTCATCATCCTTGATGAATTCTAATTTAATGCTGTTTGATAGTTATCTATTATTTCTTTGTTGATATTATCTAATTCAATCTGTGCATAATCTGTTTGATAGTATTGCAATTGATCAATTAAACTTAAATATGATTTGCATTCTTCAAGACTACTATTTACTCTTACAAATGCTCTGATTTTTTTAATTCTCTCATTTTCTTGCAGACCTTTTTCTAAAATATCTGTTAAATTATGAGTGCAATTTTTTAATTTATTGCTGATTTTATAAATATCTCTATCTTCAATAAAATTAGAAATATATTTCAATTCATTCAAGAAACTTTCTGTTTTCAATACTAATTCATTTATTTTCATTTTAGATACCTCCATTTGTTTTGAAATATTATATTTTAACATTGCAAACGTGATTAGAATTTTTAGAAAATACATTAAATATCTCTTTAACTGAAGTCGAAGCTCTAGTAGAGAGAATTCTGTTTGCAGAGTTCAAAGTCTGCAATTTTAAAGTCAATTTACTCAATTTATCTTTGTATTCTCTAACTACAGGAGAATTGAGTTTTTTTGCAATTAATGAAATTGGCAATGATGTTGCATCTTTGAAATTTAAGTTCAATGCCGTCATCAAAAACTTAATTCTTTGTTGTTCAGTTTCTCTTAAGTTCTTTGCAAAATTAACTTGATAAGCTGTAATTTGCTCAAGTTCCTTAATGTCGATTCTTATTAAAGCGATTTGCTGTCTTTCGGCAAGTTCAACCATACCGTCAAGCAGTTTTTCTATATGTTCAAGATATTGAATTAATTTCTTTTCCATTTTCTATAATTTCGAATACTGATTTAAATAACTTTTAACTCTTCTAACGTAATTTTGAGTTTCGCTAAAAGGTGGAACTCCATTATATTTGTCCACGTTGCCAGGACCTGCATTATAAGCTGCCAAAGCTTTATCAAGATTATTGTCGTATTTATCAAGCATTGAAGAAATGTATTTGGTTCCACCCATTATATTCTGAGCTGGATCGAAAACATTATTTACGCCCAAATCTTTAGCAGTTCCATCCATCAATTGCATTAATCCTTTTGCTCCTGCTCCAGAACGTGCATCATTTCTTCCAGCAGATTCTGCTGTAATGATTGATTTTATCAAATCTGCAGAAACTCCAAATTTTTCTGATGCTTTAGAAATAATTGAATCATAATTGCTGATTCTTTCAATAGCTTTTGCATTTATATTATTAGCAGAAGCCTTTTCTACAAAATTGTTAACTGCTTTAACTTCTTTATTATCAGTAGTTGCTGAATTAATAGGGGAAGTTGTATAATCCTGTATTGATTTAATCTTATTAGTAATCGTCGGGAATGAACTTTCGCCAGTGATTGTTTTATATATCATCTCTCCAATTCCGATTCCTTGTCCTGATTTTGAAATATAATCTCCAAAAAGCATATCGCCATATTGCTTTAATGAGTCAGCTCCAAAATTCATTTCGCCTTCAGCTTTTCCTTCTTCTTCGTCCAACTGAGCTTCTTTCATTTGCTTCATCATCATATTTACGAACATTGATTCGAAACTACGTGAAGTTTGCTCAATTTTTTTCTTTTCTTCTGGAGAATACTCTTGAGTAGATCCTAAATTCTGAGCACCTTTTAAATTATCTAATTTTGAATTTAGAAGATTTAATGAAGTCATACCATTGTCAATATTTGAAATAAAGTCGCTCATTGAATCACCAATTCCCCCTGGAGTGAACCAGCTTCTTTGAGTGCCTGAAATATTGAGATAAGGTCTCTTGGTGATACTTTTAATGTATTAAGAGCATCAGCCATATTTTGAACTGAATTTCCAGTTGGCATCAATGCAACTGCTTCATTTTTTTCTTCTTTTGCAAATATATTATAAACTTCTTTCATTTTTCTGATAAGAAAATCATAATTTATTCCCAATGGATAGCCATACATATTTCCTAAACCACCACCCATTATTGGATTATTCATTCCACCAATACTAGTTGGAAATGCAGGTAATTGCGGAGCAACATAATTTTTCTGAATTGAAATTTCAAGTCCTCCGTGAGCAACAACTGCTGGTAATAATTGAACGTTTCCGCCAACAACTACAGTTCCTGTTCTCTCATTTATAACTACTTTTGCAACTGCATCAGATTGAATAGCTAATCCTTCAATTTGTGCAACTAACGTTGTATATTGATTTGCTTGAGTTCCAGCTGGTAAAGTAATTTCTACTGTTGCTGGGTCAATTGATACTGCAGCATTTGCTAATCCAGCAGATGCATTGATTGCAGTTGCAACTCTTGTTGAAGTAGTAAAATCAGGCTCTCTTAAAGTAACTCTAATTTTTTGATTAGTAACAAATGAACTTACTGATGGCAAATCAAGTACTAATCCATTTGGAATTCTTCCAGCAGTAACAAAGTTTTTCCCTGCTCTTGAACCACCTGATTGGAAATCATAACCACCAACACTCAAAGCACCTTGTGCAAATCCAATTACATTTCCGTCAGAAGTGGACATTGGAGTCATTACTAAAACTCCGCCTTGAAGTGAAGATGCGTCACCAATAGAGGAAACTAAAATATCTACTTTAGAACCTTTTTTGGAAAATGACTGCATATTGGCTGTTACCATAACTGCAGCTACGTTTCTAACTCTTGGATTTGTTTGAGGTACTGTTAATCCAAATCTCTTTAACATATTAGTAACTGATTGCACTGTAAAAGAGGACATTTGGTTGTCGCCAGTATTATTAAGTCCGGTAACTAAACCGTAACCAATAACCTGAACTGTACCAAATCCCTCGATTTGTGCAATATCTTTAATTCTTGCAGCATTCAAATCAAGCCCCAAGAATCCAAGAATTGTCAATATGATAAAGATTTTTTTCATCTTAAAATAATACTCTCAAGAATTTTGTTATCCAACCTGGCTCTTGCATTTTAGTTACATTGCCTTCGCCATCAATTGTTAATGTCAAATCCATAATACTGTAAGAATAAACTGAGTTATTACTCATAACGTCCACAGGTCTTACAGTTCCTTTAATAATAATTTTTTGTGCTTCACCATTAATTTTGGTATTTCTTGTGCCTTCGATTATCAAATTTCCGTTGTCATCAACCTCAATTACTCTAGCACTAAGCTTGGAGCGAATAGATTCTTTTCGTTGATTCGCACCACCACCTTTAAATCCATTACCAGTATTTAAACTACCATCAAGGTTAAATTTTCCTGAAGTAGTTCCAGTACTTGTGCTACCACCTACACCTAAAGATAAATCAGAAGCACGACTTTCGGAAGTAGTTGCTGAATTATCAGCACTTGTTTCTTCGGTAATCAATACCATAATAGCATCACCAATTTTAAAAGCTTTTACATCAGAGAAAAGTGATCTAGTATGATTTTGAACAAATTGAGCGTTAAGGGCATCCATGCCAAAAAGAAGCAACATCCCTATTGCTACTAAGCCCAATTTACTATTTAAATATACTTTTTTCATTTTTCTTAATCTACATTAATTATAACAGTGCCGTCACTATTAAATTTACCCTGAAATACTCCCTGGTACCCTTCACGCTTAACTCGTAAGTTGTTGCCTTCCTCTGCGTCCTGCAATGCAACACCGGAAGTTCTAATACTGACGGCACCGGATTTTACTATTAAAGTTACTTTGTCACCTCTTTTAACGCTGCTTCCAATGTTAATCAAAGCTTTGCTAAGAATATTTCCTTTCGAAATATTTCTTTTAGCTTTCATACCTCTTAAAGAGTTTATTGAATAGAATAAATCCTCTTTAAAATTAGTAACTTCTTTTTTTTCAATTTTCAAATTACGATCGTCTAGAATCTCACCACTAATAATTGTTTGCTCAGCAACCACTACATTGCGGTATAACTTTATTCTAGCCGGTATTTCTGTATATCGTAAAAGTGTGCCATTCTTTCTGAATTCAATTTTCAAAGTAATATTACCTTGCAAATTGTCAATATTCGTAACAATATTTGCCACTACTTCATTTTCATCAAACTCTTGATTAGAAATAACTTTAGGCAAAGAAACAATCGCATCTTCACCAACATTTTTATAAATATAATTTTCGCAAGCCTTTTTCAATTTCTCTTGCGAGAAAGTGGACTTAGCAATAGCAGTGTGGCTGATAAAAGTCACTGTGGCTAATATTAACACACTTCTTAAAAATATTTCTAATTTTGCTTTCATAATTTCACTTAAAAATTACTACCTTTTCAAATTTACTGCTGTACTTAATACGTCATCTGCAGTTTTAACGGATTTGGAATTTAGCTCATAAGCTCTTTGGGCAACAATCATATTAACCATTTCTTCAACAATATCAACATTTGAAGTTTCAACTGCATTTTGAATTATTTGGCCAGTATTATTATAACCAGGTTGGTCGAAATATGGTTTTCCTGAAGCAGCAGATTCTTGATAAATATTATCGCCCATAGCTTTTAATCCAGCTGGGTTGATAAATCTTGCAAGTTCAACTTGTCCAAGAGTTTGTTCTGTTACACCATCATTTAGAGTAGCTTTGATAATGCCATCTTTGCTTATCTGAACTTGAACTGCATCAGATGGAACAGAAATACCCGGTTCGAGGACAAATCCTTGAGCCGTTGTTATCTGACCATTTCTATCCAATTGAAATTCACCATTTCTGGTATAAGCTTGAGTATTATCTTGCCTTCTAACCATAAAGAAACCTTCACCATTAATGGCAAGGTCTAAAGGATTGCTTGTGGCTTTAACGTCACCTTGAGAAAATTCTTTGTTGGTGGCTATAATCTGAGTACCAGATCCAATCTGAACTTCATTGAGTGGCTCTCCGCCAATTCTTTGGTTGCCTCCTGCAGGTCTCAATGTTTCATAAAGTAGATCCTGGAATTCAGGACGATTCTTTTTATAACCGTTAGTATTAACGTTGGAAAGGTTGTTCGAAATAATTTCGATATACCTCTGCTGGGCAGATAAGCCAGTTGACGCTGTTCTGAGTGTTTTATCCATAAAAAATTATACCTCCTCCTGAGATTAATAGAACCTGCCCATCCCGATACTTTTATCGAGAGTGTCATTATTTGTTTGAATTACTTTACTTCCTAATTCAAACATTCTTTGCAACTCAATCATAGAAACCATCTCATTGATAATGTTTACATTCGAATTTTCAATCCATCCTTGGCGTACGTCTGCCGCTTCCTGCGGAACATTACTTACATTTGCTTCAGCTTTTGGAACAAAATAAGCATTTGAGGATCTAGTTAACTGGTTTGGATCGTCCACTTCAACAATTTGAACTGCACCGATATTATTACCATTAGCTATTACCTCGCCTTTTGAATTTACCTCGAGCTTTACGTTGCTCGAATTTTCGAAATTTGCATCATCAACAAGAAAATCTCTTTTAATGTTTAGTTCTCCGCTGTTCCCTAAGAGCATTTTGCCATCCATGGCGGCAATCGTACCTTCCGTAGTCAATTTGAAATGCCCTGAACGTGTTAGGAAACGGTTACCGGCTTCATCCTGAAGAACAAAGAATCCTTTCTCGTTTCCTATAGCGAGATCTAATACATTTTCTGTTTGTTGCATAGCACCCTGTGAGAAATCTGTGTAAGAGCCAATAGGTGGGTCATCCTGCTCAACCTGTTCGGGAACATTATTAAAATGTCCTCTGGCGCTTATCAAATTTCTCTCAAATACATTGGCACGTTTAAAGCCTGGTGTAGAAGCATTTGCCAAATTATTGGCAGTTACTTCCAACCTGGTTTGTTGGGGAACCATTCCCATTGCCGCAGTATAGATTTCTTTGAGCACTAAAATTATCCTTATAATAAATTTTTATATTTTAATTGCGTCCTGCAAATATCAACTTCCTGTTCTTTATTATGCATTCGTCCTGAAAGCATAATGAGATAGCAATTTCAAGTAACGTGCCAAAGATTTTTTAATCCTGTAAGTTGTTGATAATATTGATGATATGTGAAACAGCATTTTTAAGTGCTTATAAAAATGGCTAAAAATATGGTGGCTAAATATAAACAGTGGAGGTGTTTGGCTAAAAATAACCGCTAAATTATGTGGAATTAATATATTTATATTTGAATTTCAATATTCCCAATAAAAGAAATTTAATTACATATTTTTCGTTATTGTTCAAAAATATTATTACAATTAGGAGAATTATGAAATTAAAAAGTTATGTTTCCGGACAATGGTTCGAAAGCTCAAACTCAGGTCAAATACTTTATAATGCTGTTACAGGATCTCCAGTAGCAGAAATTTCCAGCAATGGAATCGATTTTAAAGATGCTTTAGAATATGCACGTAAAGTTGGAAATAAAAATCTCAGAAAATATACATTTCATGATAGATCAAGAATGCTCAAAGCATTAGCCCAATTTTTAATGTCAAATAAGGAAAAATATTACAATTTATCTTATGCCACTGGTGCCACCAAAATGGATTCGTGGATTGATATCGAAGGAGGTATTGGTACTCTTTATTCTTATGCAAGCAAAGGCAGACGCGAACTTCCTAATGAAAACTTCTATATTGATGGCAATTTAGAGCATTTATCTAAAAATGGAACATTCCAAGGTCGTCATATCTGTGTACCTTTAGAAGGAGCCGCAATTCACATCAATGCTTTCAATTTTCCTATTTGGGGAATGTTAGAAAAATTAGCACCATCAATCGTGGCTGGAATGCCTGTAATAATTAAGCCAGCTTCGTTAACAGCATATTTAACTGAGCTGATGGCACAAGATATAATTGCTTCTGGAATTCTACCAGAAGGTGCTTTTCAATTGATTTGTGGCAGCGCTGGCGACTTATTGAGCCACGTAAACTGTCAAGACGTTGTAACTTTTACAGGTTCAGCATATACAGGAAAAAAATTAAAACAAACTCCAGCAATTCTTGATAACTCGGTTAGATTTAATATGGAAGCCGATTCCCTCAATTTTTCAATGCTTGGATTAGAAGCAAAACCTGGTACAGCTGAATTTGACCTTTTTGCAAAAGAAGTTGTTAGAGAAATGACTGTTAAAGCTGGTCAAAAATGTACAGCTATCAGAAGAGTGATTGTACCAGAAGCATATATCGAAGACTTAGGAATTTCGATTAAGGAGAAATTGGCAAAAATCAAACTTGGCAATCCTCAATCTGAAGGAGTTAGAATGGGTCCGCTTGCAGGAAGAGAGCAAGTTGACGAAGTTAAAGCAAGAATGAACGAAATAGCTGCTACATCCAAGAAAATGATGGAGTGGAATGATTCAAAATTAAGCGATGCCGATTATGAATCTGGTGCATTCTTCTCCCCTACTTTACTATTGAACGAAAATCCTTTAGTGAATCTTGAATCACATAACATTGAAGCTTTTGGACCAGTTACTACAATGATGCCTTATAAAACAATTGACGAAGCAATTGAAATTGCAAAACTTGGCAAAGGTTCGTTAGTTGGTTCTGTTTTCTCAGCTGACAATAATTTTGTTAGAGAAATTGTAATGGGTACTGCAACTTATCACGGAAGATTAGTTTTAATCAATGCCGACTCAGCTGGAGAATCCACTGGTCACGGCTCACCAATGCCGCAAATGACTCACGGTGGACCTGGTAGAGCTGGTGGTGGCGAAGAACTTGGTGGAATCAGAAGCGTAATGCATTATATGCAAAGAACTGCTCTTCAGGGGCATCCTACAACATTGACAGCTGTTTACAAAGAATGGACAAAAGGAGCAACCAAACAAGAACACGACAAACATCCATTCAGAAAATACTTTGAAGAAATTCAAATTGGTGATACTTTAGAAACTCACAGAAGAACAGTTACAGATGCAGATATCGTAAATTTTGCTGGTATCAGCGGAGATTTCTTCTATGCTCATACTGACGTTACTTCATTAGAAGGAACAATTTTCGAAAAAAGAGTTGCTCACGGATATTTTGTAATTTCAGCTGCCGCAGGGTTATTTGTTGACCCTAAAAAAGGACCAGTTTTAGCGAATTATGGTCTCGATGAATTACGATTCATTAAGCCTGTTTATACTGGAGATACAATTTGGGTTAAATTAACTTGCAAGAATAAAGAGCAAAAAGAAGACCGTGAAGGCGAAACACCTTGCGGAGTAGTAAAATGGGATGTTGAAGTTTTAAATCAAAATTCAGAGCAAGTTGCCCAAGCAACCATTTTGACATTAGTTGCTAGAAAAGGTTAGGATTAGCGACCTTGTCTAACCCCACCCTAAATCCCTCCCCTTGAAGGGAGGGACTTGAAGAAATGGAATAAATTTTGTCATTCTTTTTTAATACCGTCATCCTGAACGAAGTGAAGATTCGCATTTAATTTTTTCTGGCTGATCATTTCGATACAATTCCTTCGGAATCTACTCTGGTGACCATATTACAATCGTTGGCTGAGTAGATGCGAAAGCATCGTATCGAAGCCAACTCGATACGATTCCTTCGGAAACTAATCAATGACCGCCCCTAAAAGCCGTTGGCTTAAGTGATGCGAAAGCATCGTATCGAAGCCAACATTAAATGGGAACACAATCTTTTTTTTAAAATTCTATCTTTTTATCTTAAAATCATAAATTTACCAAAAATTGGCTCAACATAAATTTCTTCTACATTGGTGATATATATTTTATATAGATAAAATCCTATTGGCAATTCATTTCCATAATAATCTTTTCCATCCCAAAACATATCATTTTCACCAATTCTTATATGATAATATAATTTATTTACTTCTCTGCCATTATAATCATAAATCTCAATTCTTGCAGTAGCGTCAGTTATTGGTGCTTTGTAAACAAATTTAAAATATGTAATTTCTGCAAATGGATTTGGGAAATTCACTAATTTTTCTACTAAGCCATTTTGAGAAACATTTAATACTATATTAAAAGTATCTCTAATTCCATTACCATCTAATGAGTATAATGAAAAGAAATTTTCGCCATAATCAAGAGAATCGGATTCATATTCAAACTCACCTTTTAATGTAATATCCCTATCAAAAGAAGTATAAGTTACTGGTTTAAGAGATTTCCATTTAGCATTTAATCTAAACGCCCAATTTTTTATATCATATATAGGCATTCTTGAGTTATCGTGTATTTTGATTTTGATTTTTGGCTTAATTTGAACAAAATCTTTGTTCGTTACAAGTTTATCATCAACATACATCTCAAACCAAGGCTTTAAAGTGTCTTCGATAATGAATAAGCTCTTCTCAGAATCATTGTTAAAAGTAAAGAATTCGTCAATATTTGTTGAGTCATTAATTGTGATGAAGAAGTCATTTTGACCCTTCAAATATTTGTCAGTAAATCTTGTGAATGAATATTCATATTTTTGATCTGGTGCCAAAGATGGTACAAAAGTTTTATGATACTCGACATTATTGAATACATCTCCGCCTACAAATTTCAACTCAGTCAGCATCGAAGGGATTCTTTTTGATAAATTCCTTACTGTGGTGTGAAAAATTACCGAATCTCCACGCTCTAATGAATCAGCATTCATATATGTTAAATGGTTGTAAATTGCATATTCGTTCAATGGAATAAAATTAACATTTATTGAAGAGATTGAAGCTTGTTTATTTGCACTTATGTATTTTTCATTTTGTAATTTAGCAATAATTTTTAATTTTGTATAAATTAAAGCATTTAATGAAGTTAAATCAATATGCAATTGATTTTTAAATGTACCTAAAAGAACTTCGCTCAAATCTTTTTTATTAATTCCATATATTTTAATTTCAACTGATGAAGAATCATTCGAAAAATTGATATCCGGATTTATGCTAATCCATTTTCTTGCTGGACCAACAATCCTTGTTTCGAGCTGCCCATTGAATCTATTAAAAGTGAATGATGTATCTATCACTAACAGCTGAGTACCAGTGGTATCAATAGCTTCTTTTATAAATGAATTTTTAGGATTGCGTGATGCTGCAAAGCAATAAGCCGTATTATAGCCAATTTCATCGGCGAATTTGGATCCTAAAGATTTGAAAAATATTTTCATTGAATCAATTGAGCCAGGAGAATCTTGTGGCACTCTTAACATTGGAACGTGAAAAGCACGATCACAAATTGTAAATAAAATAATGTCAGTTATATCAACTGAATCTTTAATATATTCCATGAATTTAATTGATGAGGAATCATCACCAAAGGAATCATAAGTTCTTTTGCTTTTCACTTCACCAGTCTCGCCATTTAAATTGACTAAATTTAGTCCTCTTGGGCGAATTCCTGCGGATTGTGTCCAGATAATATCATTGCCATTTACATTAATTTTAGATTGGCTAATATGATTTAAAGTGTCTTCCAAAGAGCTTTCTATTTTTGTATTTATTTTATCAAAAACAAGCGATAAAGTTTCCTTATTATTCTTTTTTGTAAAGCCCAAGTTTTCGAGTTTTTGCTCTTGCCATTCTTCTTTTGAGCTAATAACTAATCTTGCACTATCTGCGATTGGTATATTAGCTGTATAAAATGGGATTATATTCCATTCGCTTTCAAATCCACTTTCAATTGAATATCTGCAAGCAAAAATCAATGATTGATTTGGTGAGAATAATGCCTTTGGTTTCCAGTCGATAAAGTTAGAATCAATTGTAATCTCATCTTGAGTAGATTGTATAATTGTATTATTAAGCGAATCACTTCTGTCTATAATTTTGAAATCATATTTGATTTTTCCATCTAATTTTATTGGATTAATCACTCTGAATTCTGGATTTGTAGCACTTACATTCCAATATGGGAGAGGCTCAAAAGCAAGTAAACCAATTTTAAATACATCAAAATCAAATGAATAAATATTATTTGCTTTGCTATCTTCGCGATTGTTATTGTCCACATCTGCAATTATAGTAATTCTGTGAGTTCCTGGTTTATCTTTAATTGGTATAGTAAATTTAAAATTATTTTTAAAGCAAATATCATTCATTTTGAAAGAATAAGTATCAAGTTTATTGTTATAATTTCTAACAGCTATTAGTCGGAATGGTTTATCAATATTATAACCATTATTAAATAAAGTTCCGGTGATAGTTATAAAATTATCATTTTCAGTAATTGTTGTATTTTGAGGATTTTGAAATTTTACATAATCTTTTAAGAAATACAATTCTGCATATTTTGAAGGGTATACATTTAATAGTGGATCTCCCAAAATTGTGAATTGATAAGCATAAGCTTCGCGATTCTGGTATTCTGAGCCATAAGCTAATAATTTATATTTCGATAAATTGATTAATTCAGCATAATTTCTTATTCTCATTGATGTATCTGCTAAAAATAAATTTATATTATTTTGAAGCTCTACTCCAAGCATAACGCTTGTAACAAATGTGGAGCCAGCGGCAGAAATAAATCCTTTATCTTTTTCTAATACATATTCTTCATTTCTGGAGGTTACATTTGATTCGCCAAATGCGGAAGAATTACAACTAATAGTCAGTAAAAATCCATATTTATCTTTATTATTCAATAATTTAGAATTCCAACCATCTACATCGAATACTGTTGGTGATCCGTGACCTAAAAATGTAGTAAAGCCAACACCTTTGTTAATTATTGACATAATTTTCTGACCATCAGATTCACCTGTTGCATTATTATCACTTTTATGAACAGTCAAAGTATCCGCACACAAATTTGGTTCAACAAGAACAGGAGCAAATGCGTATTTCATATAATTCTCGAACGCTTCGCCTTCGCCATCACCTCCACCTGAGAGTAAAAGGAAAGTTTTTTTCCAAGGATTCAATTCAGAATTGTAAAATCCATTTAGCTTATCAATATAATTGAAAATATCAATATTACTTTGTGCTGTCAATCTTGAAATTGCAATTTCAGGCTTATTGTTTACAGAATCTCCTTGAGTGGTGTACCAAAAATCACTATAAGGCCAACCATAAGATGGCACTAAATCAACAATTGATGACTTTTCAATAAAGTTTCTTGAGTCAAGGTTTGCATCTCCGATAATAAATACATATTTGGGAGCTGATTTCTGCCAATCAGTTTGAGTTAAATGAACAAAATCTCTAATTGCGTGTGGAGATTTATTGCCATAATTGAATTCTTTATAAATATCGTCAATATCAGCTACAAAATAATTTAATGATGGATTGTACTTTTTGGTTGCCTTAATTAAACTATCTACACCACTTTTTAATGAATGATGAGTAATAACCAAAACATTAGCTTTATTCAATTTATTTAAATAATCAGTAGAATTTACCGAATTAAATTCTGGTTGTTTTCCTTTGTTATCAGAGCAATACAAATGATATTCTTTGTCAGATTCTAGTGATATTATCTTTTCTGAACCTGAATTACTATCGTATAAAAAGTAATTGTTAATTTCGTCTATGATAAATTTTGCCCCAGCAAAGTTCTTAATTCTTACAGATGAATTTTGACTCAATTTGTCAACATAAAAATCAGTAACATCTTTTGATAAAACTGGTAAAATTTTAGTCTCAATATTGAAATAGTCCAAACCAATATAGTCATTTGTTACCAAGACCATAGTTGAGTCAAGAACGCCAGTTGTTTTAAAATAGAATTTCGAAGAAGAACCTGAAAAATCATTATTAGAAATCGAGTAATTTAATTTATAATATTCACCATCTTTTACGATTTCATCATCAATTTTCTTATTATTTATATCAACTCTATAATGATGCCCACGAAACCATCCTTTGGTTGAATTTAACCTAACACTTGAAAAACCAATTTCTAATTTTGCAGAATCTGAGGAATTAGAATATGGAGTGAAGTCAATTGGATATTCAAAAGTATTATTAGAATAGGGCTCTATTATTTTCCACAGCCAATATTCACCTTTGCAAGTACGTGTTTGAATATAATCATAACCAACAGCGTATTCTTTTTCATCTTCAAAATGCTTATTTAATCTTACAAATTCCAATTCTTTTGATGCGTTTACATTTGGAAATGTTGAATATCTCAATCCTTCTGAGGATTCATCATAATAAAGGAAAAATGACTCATACTTAGAATATGAATTAAGCCAGGTTGTATCTCCTTTTGGGCGAGAACCAATAAATGCGAATCCATCTGGGAAAGTGCCTAAATATACCTCGTTTCCTCTGTTTAATAAGTGAAGATATTTCAAATCTTTACTTCCTAATTGAGGCAAATATTTAATGATACTATCTTTATTAATTACACATAATTCATCAGAAGTTGTTTTAATTTCAAGATAATTTTTTGTTTTATCGTACCACGAATTAATAGGATTAATTAAATTAGCTTTTGGGGATTCTTTTAAATCTAAATAATCAAAGTGTTTTTTATTTATAATATAATTTCTGAGATAATTTTCAGTTTGTTTATCTGAAATGCCAACATTTTGGTCAAATTCTAAAGATATTTCAATTTCGTTGATATATTCTAATGAATTCCCAGCTAATTTAAAAGGTTGGATATAAAGAAAACCAACACGATAATTAAGGTTATCATTATATTTTGTAATTTCAATTGAATAATCATTTATTGCTGGGATATTTTTATCAAATTTTTGAGTTTTTGATTTTGAAATATTATAATTAATATTGCCGATCAATTTTTCTGGCAAGCAAAAAGGAATTAAAATAGCTTCAGATTTCAATTCAGAATTTGGATTAATAGAAGTATAAATACTTGTTGTATTTAGTGTTAATCTGCTTTCCTTGGTTAAGTAATTTGGCTCGATTTCTGAGATTTTGAGTTTTATTCCATTGTTCTCTTCCTGCACTTGTATATTATAAGCGAATGCATCAAAAGAAAAAACTAAACCCAATATTTGCAAAAAGAAAATATATATAAATAGCGACTTTTTCATATTCAATAATTCAAATTAACAAATAAATTAATGACACTAGAAAGGGCTAAATGTTGTAAAATATATCAATTTTTAGATGTGTTATTCTTTCCAAACTATATCGAAAAGGATGAATGAAATTGGAATTACAGCGCCACAATAGGCAAACATCATTTGAAGATTGGAGGATACTTCGACCCAGGTTGTTCCTTCAAGAGATTGTCTTGTATTGTCAATGCCTAACATAATAAGTGGCAATAAAATTGGGAATGATAAAATCGGGAACATTGCACCTTTTGTATTGGCTCTAGCAATAATTGCCGAAATAATAGTTGTTGCTGATGCTAATCCTATACTACCAACAAACATAGTAGCTGCGAATATACCAATTGATTTGATTTCAGTTGAATTAACAATGATTGAAAAAATGAATATAGCAACAAAGTTCAAAACCAAAGCTAATACAACATTATAAAGTAATTTGCCAAAGAAAACAGCAGTTGAAGTAGTTGAGAGCTTTAAAATTAATGATGTTCCGCGCTCTTCTTCAGAAACGAAAGTTTTATCTAAACCAGTCATTGCAGCGAAGAACATAATAATCCAAAGCAAACCAGCTGTTATGCTTTCATTAAGCTTTTCGCCAATTAAAGCAAAAACCACCATTGTGATTGTTACCAAAATAAATAAGAGAATAGCTGAAATAGAGTATCTTGTGCGAATTTCGCTTTTCAAGTCTTTAGAGAAAACGCCTTTTATTTGTTTTAATGTTGTCATTTTTATCTTAAATTATATTTAATTCCTAAAATTCCGGAAATTTGTCCAATTTTCCAAAAACCGTCATTAACGACGGATGTAAAATAATAATTATATCTAATATCACCAAATACTAGATAATTATTATTAATTTGAGCATTATATCCTAACCCCAAACCTGCACCAAATCTTATTACACTTATTGATGTTAATTTATCAGGCATTCCATCTGAAGTTTGCCTTGTTCCATTTGGATAATAGAAATCTTCAGGCAATGTAATTCTTTTAAATGAATTTATTGATTTACTAATTGGCATTATTGTAATTAATCCAGCAGTCCAATAGATTTTTTTTGTTAAATTGAATTCCGCCAACAAATCAAGTTGCAATTGGTAGCTCTCCATTTTAAAGGTCACCATTTGCTGATAATTTCCAAGGCTTCCATTTGGAAGCTCAATTTTAGTTAAAGTGTCATCAGGAGAATTATATTCACCATTAAATTTAAAAATACTTAAATTAGCTGTTAAATTATAAATCCGATTCATTCTCTTAGAAAAATTAAATCCAAAATTATTATTAATATTTATTGGTGAAGAAAATGAGCCTTTGCTTTTTATATCGCCAGTACTTGAAAAACCAAGTGAATGATAATTTATATTTTCCGAAACATAAGCACCAACTCGATATTCCCAATCAACAGGACAGTTCTGATTTTTTCCACTATTTAAAATGAAAATATACTTTTTCAATTTCTCATCATATACATAGCAAATCGTAAAATATGAAGTATTATTTGCCAAATCACGTAATTCAAAGCTATATTTGCCCGATTTATTTATATCTATTGGATTTATTTCAAATGTTACTCTTTTTGAACCTGATTCAAAAACAGGCGAATCAAATTTCAATCCTTTATTAGATAAAGTTTGAATTTCTTTCAAACCCTTGTCGCAATCGTATTTATCGCTAATTACGATATATGCTTTATTGATCGTATCATTCGGATTTGTAAGCAATTCAGCTATAGGAGCCAACGTATCAGGTAAATCATTAAAAGTGGCAAAATTCATTCCAGCAATATTACCATAAGCATCGGTTTGTTCCTTTGATTTTGAGCAATCGTAGCCATAGCAATATAAACCAAAATTATTTGCACTTTCTAATTTATGATTTCCTTCTCTAATTTTAATTCTTGCTATTGTATATTTAGATTGAGGCAAATCTACAAAAATCTTATCGCTAAGAGGAAGACCATCGAATAAAATTTTCTTCCTATTTTCTCTGCTAGCCACTATTGATAGGAAATGATAATCAAAATTGTTAGGAGTTTTAAACGAATATGATTGCTTAAATAATTGATTTGGAATTATTGCCAGCATCATTGGGTCACCTACTGTATCTGCTGTATTGCGATAATATGAGGTGCAATATTGCATAACTGCAACTGGACGCTCAGAAATTATTTCTATATCACTATTTAATCTGAAATCTTTGAATTCAGAATTGTTTAACTTGATTTTATTTGCTCCAATATAAATATCATTTGAGTCTGCGATTGACATAACTCGTACAATATAATCTCTTCTCAATTCAAATTTTGGCACTATAAAATTCATTCCTAAAGATGAATCGGGAACCATCTGTTCGCAAACATAATTTGAATTACCGAAATTTTCAGGCACCCATAATGATTCGTGACCTGAAAGAAGTGCTATCTTTTTATTTGCAGAAATTAATGTACCAGTTAAATCTATATTTAGCTCAGCCGTTGAAGAAGAATTAGAAAGTAGAACTTGACCTTTTTTTAATGTAATTCTTGAAATTTTTCCTTTTTTGAACCAATTTGTAGATCTTGTTGGAGTAATTTCTAATATTGTACTATCTTCTGTAGCAATCACTCCAAATTCGGAGCGATAAGTTGTTTGTCCACCTGAACCAAATGAAACCAAATGATAACTCTTGCCTAAGCTTTCAGTGCAATATGCATAATATGTATCAGAAGATGAACATTTACTGTTTACTACAATTATAGAAACATCATTTTCGGCTGTTAAGTGAATAGCTTGATTGTAAATTCCTTCTTTTCCAATCATATGAAATTTATGACTTACTTTAATATCAACAAAACCATTTGCTAAAATCGAATATTCTTCATTCAAATTTAAACTATCGTTTGAAATTTTGACTTTATTCGCTTTTTCAGAATTGACAATAATTCTTAAATCCATAGATTCGTCTGAATTAGCTGCACTATTTCTTAAAAAAGCTATCCAATAGTCTTTTCCAGATGTTGGTATTGTAACCAATTTCTTTTTGGGGGCATTTCGTGATTTGCCTTCTTGAGCAAATAATCCTAAGCTAGATAGAAAAAGTAATATAAAAATTATCTTTATCA
>CAIWET010000097.1 GCA_903911805.1 uncultured Ignavibacteria bacterium
AAATAATGATGAGTTTAAAACCAAAGATACTTATTATAATTTCAATAACATTTTATATAATAATTAAGAAAGAAAATATTATGAAACAAGGAACAGCTTTTTGGATTAGCCCAAGTGGGGAAGTGCACTTAGTGCCAGAGAGACACATTGATTTTGTTGCAAGAAATTTGCAATTATTTGGTTTAACTTATGAAGAATATAAAGCATATTTTGATAAGTTCAAAGAACCAATTGGTTTGGAAGGAAAAGCAAGAAGTGAGCTTTTTATTGATTTGTTCGAAAAAGGATGGATTAGAATCAGAGAAAATTCTGACAAAGGCTGGATAATTGAATTTTGGTCAATTAGTGAATTAGGTTTTCGTGAGCGAATTATGAAATGGAGTGATAATGAAGCGCTTACTTTGAGTAAATTTAATTCTACTAGAGCTGAGTTCCATTTAATTGGAGATGCAGTCTATAGAAGAAAATCGAATGTGACTTCGTTCTTGGCTGAAAAGGCTGCTTTCGATGCTAGAATTAGATTGAAATTAACTTGGGATATTCACTATATTTCAGATGAAAGAGCAAAAGAAATCATTGAAAAAATTAAAAATGATACTCTTGATGCTGAAGTTATGGTAACTACAATAGAAAATATAAGCAATAATTATGTTTTTGATGAATTCTTATATTTTGGTTGACCTTCGAATTGATTCAAAGTTTACTTATGCACATCGAAAAAAACGATAATAATTTAATTAATTTAACGGAGAAAAAAATGGAAAATATCGAAATATCAAAAATAATTGATGGCGTTGAAGTACGTGCAATAACGACTTATGCGCAAATGGGTGAATTTGGTATTAAATTGCAAGATTCCGAATTAAAAGCAAGTTTTTCATCGCCACATATAATGGCAATGGCTCTAATGTTTAGAAAATTTTTCGAGCAAGATGGCACAATTACTGATTATGGAGAAGAATATGCTGACTATTATATTGATAATCTTTGGGCAGCTTCTCAGAGAATAATTCCATTTAAAGAAAAAATCAACGAATGTGCTATTAAAAGTGCAGAACGAATAATCCATATCACTAATATTGTAGATGAAATAATTGAAGAATTTTATGGATTGAGAATGAGTTTGAAAAGTAGCTTTAAAAATAACGGAATGGACCAAAGTACTTATATGGGTTTATTAAAAATAGTTAACGAAAAAATTGATATTACCAAAAGAGAACTATTAGAATCAAGCGACAAAATAATTATAGAAAATCTAAATAAAATTGAAGGCTTATTAATTGAATCTGATGATAAATGCAATTTAATCAATATCGCAATTATGTCTCAATGCAACGCAATTACCTATGAAAAAGTGGAAGAAATTAGGAAGAATGAAAGAACAATCAAATAATAATATTTTAAATAATAAAAGAGATAAAAAATGGAAAATATCGAAATTTCTAAAATAATTGATGGCGTTGAAGTACGTGCAATAACGACTTATGTTCAAAGGGATGAATTTGGTATTAAATTACAAGATTCAGAATTATTGTGTAGTTTTTCATCACCCCATTGTTTTGCAAAGGCTTTGAGCCATCCTAGTTGTACTAATTCTGATGGAACATCTACAGAATATGGACTAAGTGTTTTTACAGCTTTGGAATTGAACCCTCCTTATTTTTTTAATTCTGATGGAACAATTACAGAAAATGGACTTAATCAAGCTTATACATTTATTGATGCTTTGTGGGCAGCTTCTCAGAAAATTATTCAATTTAAAGAAAAAATTGATTATAGTTTAAATCTAAGTGCTGAACGAATAATCCATATTACCAATATTGTAGATAAAATAATTGAAAGATTTTATGAATTCAGAAGGAGTTTGAAAAGTAGCTTTAAAAATAATGGAATGGATCAAAGAACTTATATGAGTTTGTTAAAAATGGTGAATAAAAAAATCAATCAAACTATATACGATCTCGATTATTCTAGCAGCAAAATAATTTGGGAATATACAGAAAATATTGAAGGTTTATTTATTGAAACAGAACGTTTTGCTTATTCTGTCAATGATGCAATTAGCTACCATTGCAGAGCAATTACTAATAAAAAAATTGAAGAAATAAAATCAAAAAAAAAGCCTTTATAAATTTTCATCTATAAAGACTTTAGTGATTTTCGCCGTACCTAGAGTGGGACTCGAGCCCTTTGTTAACATCTTAATATACTTGCACTTAAGTTATTGCTTTACATACAATAAGCTATGATATAGCACTTTTTCAATATAACGTAATATATATATGAATCAATATGATTCAAGGTAAATTGTATGTATAGTTGTATGTAAATATAATAAAAGCGAAGTAAGAACGTTCATAATTTTGAAAAGGTATAGTATAGTCTAGTTATAAGCCATAACACTATACTAGTATCCTAAATTTAACTTTTAATATTGGAGACGTTATGAGTTATACAATCAATCTCTATATTGATAAAAAAACAAATGCAATTGATAAAACGATATTTTGTTATATAAGACAAAAAAACAAAACAATTGTATTGCATACCGGAAAAAAATTAGATTCAAACCTTTGGGATTCTGAAAAGCAAAAAGCAAAAAGGAGTTACAACGGTTTTTCAGATTTCAATTATTATCTAGATGATTTTAAAAAGAAAATTGACCAAGTAATTCAAAAGAATGAAACAATTGATTCATCATTTTTAGATATTAAACAAGCCTTATTAAAAGAATTCAAAAAACAAGCTGATGAAAAAACATTCTTTGAAACTTATGAATTATATTTCAAGTTAAAAGAAAAAGAACTAAAAGCAATAACATTAAAAAAGCATAGGACTTTATTTAATCACCTTAAAAATTTTGAA
>CAIWET010000098.1 GCA_903911805.1 uncultured Ignavibacteria bacterium
AATATTTTTTAAATTAAAATGGTTTTTCCATGAAAAATTTTGCACTTTTCACTTTTTCCCCCCATTTTTGCGATCTGCACAAATGCAATTTATTATTTATTTAATTATTGACAAAATATTAAATACAATTTTGCAAAAAAAATTTTATTTTTGTAAGTACTAATTTTATAAAATATGGATAATAGTTTGAAATGACTAAACTTAAAAAAATATCAATTTTGATTCCTGCTTTTCTTTTTATTTATTCTAAATCATTTTCAGCAGGAGTATTGTTGTGGGAAATTAATAGTAATACAACAAAAGTGTATTTACTTGGTTCCATTCACGTTGCCGAAAAGAGCATCTATCCTTTGGATGAGAGAATTACTAAAGCTTATCAGGCAAGTGATTTTTTAGTTGTCGAAGCAAATGTTAATAATGCTGACCCTAATTTAATCAAATCAAAAGCTTATTTGCCAAAAGGCGTAACTCTTGATTCTGTCTTAAAGAAAGAGAATTATGAGCAACTAAAAAAGAAGTTCAAAGAGTTTATGATACCATCAGTAATTTATAAAACTCTAAAACCTTGGATGGCTGTAATGATGATTACTCAGCTTGAAATGCAAAAAAGCGGTTATGATTTTTCAATAGGTATTGATAAACATTTTTTGGATATAACTCCACCAAATAAAGTTATGGAATTAGAGTCAATTGAACAACAATTATCACTTTTGGATAATCTTGGAAATGGAGATCAAGATGAATTTGTAAAATTTTCATTAAATGATATGGAGAATTCAAAAAAACAGGTAGACTCAATGTTCTTTGCCTGGAAAAATGGTGATGAAAAAATGCTCGAAGATATTACTTTAAAAGATTCTGGAAATAAAGATAACGAAAAAATTATGGAAGCTATGCTTTATAATAGAAATGTAAATATGGTAAAAAAAATTGAAGAGTTATTATTAACTAATAAAACATATTTCGTTGTTGTTGGAGCTGGACATTTATTAGGAGATAGGGGAATAGTAAATAAAATGAAAATTTTAAATAAATATAAAATAGAGAAAAAATAATGGAAATAGAAATTAAATTATTAAATGCTAAAGCACAATTACCTGAATACTCAACATCTGGATCTGCCGGTTTAGATATTTCATCCTGCCTCGATGAAACGATTATTTTGAATCACGGTGAAGTTAAAATGATTCCAACTGGTATCTCGATTGCAGTTCCTCCTGGATTTGAATGTCAAGTTCGTTCAAGAAGTGGATTAGCTGCAAAAAATGGAGTTTTTGCACTTAATTCTCCAGGAACAATCGACAGTGATTATCGTGGTGAAGTAAAAGTGATTTTAGCAAATTTCGGGAATGATCCTTTTGAAATTAAAAATGGGATGAGAATAGCTCAATTAGTTATAGCAAAGTATGAACACATTAATTGGAATGTTGTTGAAGATTTATCTGAAACAGTTCGAGGCGATGGTGGTTTTGGAAGTACAGGAGTTCATTAAATTAATGTTTATAAATAAAAAAAGCACTTTCGATTTTTCAAAAGTGCTTTTTTTATTTATAGTTCTTTAATTTAGTCAAAGATAGCCAATGGAACAGTGAAGATTAGTTTTGAACCTTTTTCTAATTCACTTTCAAAAGAAATTTCTCCACCATTTTTTTCAACGAATTCTTTGCTGATAATTAAGCCAAGTCCGGTTCCTCTTTCTCCTTCGGTTCCTTCGGTGGAACGTTGTTCGTCAAGTTTGAAAATATCTTCCATCATTGATTTGCTTATACCAACTCCATTATCTTCAACTACAATTTTTACGTGAGTTTTATTAGATTCAGAAGAAATCATAACAACACCGTCTTCATCTTTTTTTGTATATTTTATTGAATTGGAAATAGCATTTCTTAAAACTGTATTGAACATATTGACGTCAGCAAAAATACTAATATCTTTATTAATATTATTCACTAATTCAATGTTTTTTTGTAATGCAGATTGAGAATGTAAATAAATATTATTATTTACCATTTCAGATAAATTGCAAATTGTAGGTTTAAAAGGAACTTGCCCAGTTTGGGTTTTTGACCATATTAAAAGATCTTCCAACAATTTATATAAAGTATTAGCTGTATCGTGGATGACTTTACTAAAATCGTGGATATCGCTAAAAGCAAGACTATGAAAATCTTTAGTAAGATTATCAGTAATACTTAAAAATGATGAGAATGGAGATTTTAAATCGTGTGAAATAATAGTAAAGAATTTATCTTTAGCATCATTCATTTCTTTTAATTTAATATTAGCTTCTTGTAATTTACCATTCATTAGCATTAAAGCATCATTTTTTTCTTGAATTTCTTCTTGTGCTTTTGTTAATTTGATATGATTGCTGATTCTAATTAAAACTTCTTCGATTTTAAAAGGTTTAGTAATAAAATCAACAGCCCCAAGTTGAAATCCTTTAACAATGTCTTCAGGACTATTCTTTGCAGATAAAAATACCACGGGGATAGGATTGGTCTCGGGATCCTCTTTTAATATCTTACAAGTTTCAAAGCCATCAATAATAGGCATCATAATATCAAGTAAAATTAAATCATATTTTGATTTTTTTACATATAACAACGCTTCCTGACCTGATTTAGCTAATGCTATTTTATAATTTTGGTCATAAAGCATCTTGCCTATTACCTTTAGGTTGTTCTCATTATCATCTACTATAAGGATTGAATATTTTTTTTCCATTTAAAAATCTAATTATGGTTAACCAAACAATTCAATTTAAGGAAAAAAAAATTATCATTCAAAAAGAATTTTACTTTTTTTTGTTTTTTAATTAAAAATTTCTATTATTGATTAGTTTTACAGATACAGATATAGTAAAAAAAAGGAAAACAAGTGATGTTGAAAATATCATTGTATAACTGTCAGTTCCTAATTTTAGACTTTGGTTTAATAATTCATTTGCTTGTTTCGTATCTCCAAATGAAGAAACATAGTCATTTATCTGTGAGATTTTAGGAAGAAAATAATATAGTGAATCGGCTATAGTTATAAATGTCCCTTTATTGATAAATTGATATATAGCCTCTCTACTAGCTAATAAAGAGCTAGCAAAATACATAAAAAATGTTATTATCAATCCTGGAATTCCTGATTTGGTTATAATTCCAAAAAGCATAACAACAGAATTCATTATTGCATAACTAAAAATTAAAGAAAATATCAAAACACTAAAATACCAATTGAATAAATTCATTTTTATTGATGAAACTAACCAAGCACCACCAACAAAATACACGATTATCACTGTGGCTATTAATAATCCACCCAAATATCTGCCCAATAACAATTGTGTTCTAGTTATTGGTTTTGATAAAAATAAATCGATTGTTCCTTTTTCAAAAATACTAGAAAATAAACCTGAATTAGCAAATGTAAGTGCTAATAATGCAAAGCCTCCAATTGATGAAAGAAATTTTATTTGAAAAAATAAGAAAATATTTTCTCCTAAATTTAATCCATTTTCTCCATTTGAGTTTAATGATATAGAAATTTTATCCATAGGTATAAGAAATATTCCTAAAATAAAGACTGATGCTATAATTCCTAAAACTAAGAATACTTTTTTTGATAGTGATTCTCTAAAAGTGAATCTAATTATTTCTATTATGTTATTCATTTATATCTCCTGTGTTTTTAACTAATTTTATAAAAACATCTTCAAGAGAATTTTTTATAGGTGTGATTTCTCTGATTGTAATGTTGTTTTTCCTCAAATCGTCAATTAATACATTTAATTCATCTTCATTGTCAAATCTTGTATAATATATATCATCTTTAACATTTTTTATATGAAAACTAGGATATAAATGTTCCAAATTTTCGGTTGTTGATAATACTAAATTAAATTCATGCTTTGTTGCAGTCAAATCACTAATGCTGCCTTCTTTTACTAATTTGCCTTTGTTTAAAAAAGCAACTCTATCAGTAATCATCTCAACTTCACTTAGTAAATGGCTATTTAGAAAAATTGTGGTTCCCTGAGATTTAAGATGAAGTAAAATATCTCTAATTTCCTTTCTACCAATAGGATCAACTCCGTCAGTTGGTTCATCTAGAAAAACTAATTCAGGCTGATTAATCATCGCTTGAGCTAGTCCTAATCGTTGCATCATACCTTTAGAAAATGTCCTGATTTTGGAATTACTTCTTGCAGAAAGACCAACCATATCTAACAATTTTGTTGTTCTGATTGAAATATCATTTGTATTAAGATGAGATAATCTTCCAAAATAATACAAAAATTCTTTGGCAGAAAGAAATTTTGGGAAGTTATGATTTTCTGGTAAAAAGCCTACTTTTTCTAATATATTTCTATCATTTTGCTTGCTTTCGAGCAATGAAAAATTGCCAGACGTTGGATAAACAATTCCTAAAAGTATTTTAATTAGAGTCGTTTTTCCTGCACCATTTTGACCTAAAAGTCCATATATGGTACCTTTTTCAACGTTAAATGAAACATTTTCCAAAACTCTTAAAATCTTATTTTCACCTTTTGGATTTTTATAATCTTTTACTATGTTGTTGATACTTATTGCCGACATATTATATTTAATAGTTAATAATCCTACTTAGATATTACGAATTTTTTTATAAAAGTTCCTTTTGGGTTTGAATATTTTATATAATAAATACCATTTACATAATTTTGAAGATTAACATTAATAAAATTAGCATTAACTTTAAATTCATTTTTTATTTCATTTCCTTCGATATCAAATATTTGAATTTTACTAATCGGAATTAAATTTGAAATATTTAATTCATTGCTTGCTGGATTTGGAAAAATCAATATATCGTCATTAACTTCAGTATTGATAACTGAAGATATATTTATTGGAATGCTAAAAATAACTTTAGATGCATTCGAATTAGTTCTGTAAATCAAATTAGTAGCTGATAAGGTATCTCCAGCTTTATACATTTCTTTTCCATTATTCAAATTCAAATCAAACATTGGGTAATTGCTCGAAGAAATATCAATTCTGATTCTGTGATCTTTCTGGAATTTATAACTCAAATCACTAAGTTCAACAGTAATAGAACTAAGTTCATTGGGAACTAATAACTTTTCAATAGTAGTAGTTTCTCTAAATCTTGCCCTTTTTATTCCTTGAGTAAGTATATAACTTTTCCCATCAGGGAAAACATCGCATAATCTTACAGAAAAGTCAGAATCTTCTCTATTTGATTTAAAAAATAATTCAATATTTGTCTTTCCATTTATAATATAATCACTGTTGAGAGTGTCGGAAGTATAGACTAAAATGTCGTTCCTATTTTCTACTGTTTTTGATATATCAATAGGACCAACTGGCAAATCTTTATTTGTTGGATTAAATCTAGAGCCACCCATAGTTGGGGAAGGATTTAAAGGATTATAATTTATAGTATCTGGAAACTGCTCAATTGGTGACATTTTAGGAAATGGAGGATATTCAGTTAACCTATATTGTTCATTTAAATAAAGAGTATCTTTTTCTCTTTTAATATCTGACCAGTTGGAAGCAAATTTCCAATTTCCATTTATTTCATAATAAGATAAAACTGGATAATTCTCCCAATTGTTTGGTCTATTTAAAAGATAAAAATCAAGAAAGTACTTCCCAAATCTTGCAGCTTCACCTACAGCTTCAGGGTATTCCATTTCACCTTGTTGTAAATTATCAATTCCGCTATGTAGCCAAGGACCAATAATCATTTTATGCTTGCCCTTAACGCTTGGAGCGGATTTGGTTTGCAAATCTTCAAAGGCTCGAATTACATCTGAAGGAAAATGATCAAACCATCCAGTACAAAGGAACATTGGAATATTGATTTTTTCTGCAGATTTATTTTGATTTTCTACAAACTTCCAAACATTGTTCTTTATTGGATTAGCCAAAATAAGCGGTGTGTTGCCTAAACCAAGTTTTTCTAATGATTCGCAATGCTCTTTTCTGAAATCTCCACCATAATAATAATCTTCGTATTTTGTTTTAAAATCTTTGATAAAAGGTGCAGCACATATTAGGTGTGGTGGATTTTCTTGTGCAGTTAAAAACTGTATTTGTCCAAGAGCTGATCCACCCCAAGTACCGATCTTGCCATTACACCATTTTTGATTTGAAATCCATTCAACTACATCATATCCGTCTAATCCACGATTATATCCTGATGTATCTTGAAATTTGTTTGCATAAAATCCTCTCCAATCCAAAATCACATAATTATAATTTGCTGTATCATAAATTGATGACAGACTTTTGTTGATTTGGCCAGTTAATCTATAAAGTGCTTTATTATATGGTGTTTGAATTAGAATTACTGGTTTTGCAGTAATTGAATCAGATGCATATAAATCTGCTTTTAGAAATTTCATTGTTCCAGATAATCTTGTAGGAATTGAGATTTCCACATAGCTAAAAGCAATATTCACATAT
>CAIWET010000099.1 GCA_903911805.1 uncultured Ignavibacteria bacterium
CAACATCTTCAGTATATTTAGAATTTGATTTTGAACTAGAATGTGTCAATGAAAAAAGTGCTTGATTACCAAGTGGTTCAGTATATGTACCACTTAAAGAATAACTATATCCATCTTGAGGAGGATTTGTAATTGACGAATCAATAATCCCGATTGTTGATACTGGATTTCTATAAGTTAAACCATATTGATCTATATATCCATATTTATTATTAGTTGAATTATTTAATCCTAAAGTAATAGTACGACCTTTTAAATCAAAAGCGTGTCTATATAATAATTCACTTGAAAAATTAATACCATCTTGAATGGTGTATGATTTATTTTTGTTGGCTATTGTATCAATTAATTGAATAAAATCAGTATATGAAGTATCGATTGCACTTTTTATATTTGATTGAAATGTTATATTCGGTCTAAAAGAAAATTGGTTAGTTTTATTTGGAATATATTTAAAAACTAAATTTGCTCTATGATTAATGTTTTTTGAATCTGATTTTGAAAAAGAGAGTTTATTTATATCCTCCAAATTTAATGAATCATAGTAAATCCTATCATAATTTGAGGAATCAGTATTCTCAGCATAATTGAAAAAATAACTACCAGAAATTTCTAAGTCTTCACCTATTAAATCAATATAATTAAGCCCCGCTGAATGGACAGTACTAATACCACTAGTTTGATTTACCATAAAATCTGATGCAGAAAAACCTGCTGAGCCACCTCCACCAAACATACCTCGTCCTCCACCTGGAGGTCTAAATCCTTGTGGCAAACCACCAGATTTATCTATCATAATTGATGTTTGTGATGCTCTATCATTTGAACTATTTAAAGCTCCAAGGATATCAGAAAATGAGAAATTCTGTTGATTAATATTGTTGCTCATTCCTAATATTGAAATTCTTTGATTTTCTTTATAAAAATTAGCATTAAAGTTAGTAGAGTATTTATAATCATTATTGTTGTCTAATGATGATTGTCCTAGTCCAGCACCACCATTAAATTTTGCAAATTGCCCATTTCGTCTATTTGCTTTCGTGATAATATTTATAGCTTTTTCTGATAAACCATCATCAAAACCTGTAAAATCAGAATTATCACTAAACTTGTCAAATACTTGTATTTTTTCAATATTGTCTGCAGGTAAATTTCTTAATGCAGCAGTGGGATCAGTTCCAAAAAATTCTTTTCCATCTACAAGTACTTTTTTTACTTGTTCTCCTTGTGCTTTTACCGTACCATCTGATTCAACAGTAATTCCTGGCATTTTCTTAATTAAATCTTCAGCAACTGCATCTGATTGAACCTTGTAACTAGTAGCATTATAAACTGCTGTATCCTCTTTAAATTCTACTATGGGTGCTTTACCAGTAACGTTTACTTGATTAAGTAAAACATCAGTTGGTTGAAGTAAAATTTTTCCAATATCTGAATCAGAATTCTTATTTATCTTGATTTCCTTTTGATAATCCGTAAAACCTACAAAAGTGACTTTAATACTATAAGTGCCTGGAAGTAAGCTTTTAATCTCAAATTTCCCACTTTTATCAGATAAATCGTGATGCTTTGATGAGCTTTTCAAATGGATTAATTGTACAGTGGCATTAGCTAATGGAGCATTGCTAATACTATCGAGAACTTTACCGTTTATATAAAAATCAGGAGTTTGAGAATAAAGAGAAGTTCCTGTGAAAATCAAAATTATGAGTAATCTTTTTAACATTAATAATTCCTAATAAACATTTTAAAATAATGAAACGAAAAAAAAACGAAAAAGTTTAATAATTATATTCGATATAATAGATTTTATTTTGCTTCATTAAAGTATTAAAGCTTACATCATCAATTAAAACATATCTTAATAATCTATTATAAATATCCTGGTTTTTTTCATTTTTATCTCTAACGATTTTGACTTTTTTATTCAAAAGAATTTTTTCAGCAAAAGATTTGGCTTTTAATCCTCTACTTAAAGCAGTTTTAACTTTTATACCCATTTTTTCAGCTTGTTTTTCTA
>CAIWET010000100.1 GCA_903911805.1 uncultured Ignavibacteria bacterium
AAATATTATTATTGAAAAAAAGAAAAATGGCAAAAAAAGAAGAACCGGAAAATCAAGAGGAAGTTCAAGAACCTCTTAAACCAAAGAAAAAAGGCGAGCTTGGCCTGGTGATGATTATTGGAATTATAGCAGGTACATTAATACTGCTAGTTGGCTTATTATATGCTGTATTCTGGTTTGGAGTTAGACCCTATATTGTTCCTCCTCCGCCAGCAACCGCTGAAACTGCAAAAGATGCTCATGGCGAGTCTTCCAAGAAAGACAAGGAAGAAGGCGCTGAAAGTGCTGAAGGAGAAGAAGGTAAAGATGGCGAAAAACCTGAATTTAATGCACACGATCCATTGGCTAAGTTCTTTGTAACTGGTAGAATTACTACGAACCCAAGAGGTTCAGCATCAAATTATGTTGTTATTGACCTTGGAATTTATGCTTATTACAAAGATGAAGAAGCAAAAGAAAAAGCAGAATCTGGCGGTGGACACGGTGGAAGCACCGACAAAACAGCTATGACACCAGAGTTAGGAACGCTGGTTAAAGGAGTAATTAATCGCATTTTAGGAAGTATGTCGGTTGATGATCTTCAGGCAAGAAGAGATTCTTTGCCAATAGTATTTAAAAAAGAACTAAAACCAGTTTTTAAAGAAAATCACTTTAAAATATTCAATGTAGTTCTTCAGGAATTTTTAATTCAATAGGATGTTGAAGAAATAAGATATATAAAATGACGGATGTATTATCACAACACGAAATAGACTCCCTTTTAACAGACATGACGTCTGGGACTGTTGACGTTGATGATATTCTTCAGGGAAAAATAAAAAAAGGCGATGTCTCAAACTATGACTTTAGAAGACCTAATCGTATTTCTAAAAATCAGGTTAGAACTCTCCAAACTGTGCACGAAAGTTTTGCTGAAGTTTTTGGATACTATCTGGTATCCAAACTTCAGACATTAGTATCAATAACAGTTACTTCGGTTGATCAATTATTTTACTCTGAATTTATATTGTCAGTTTCAAACCCCAGCTGTTTATATGTTTTCGATATAGAAGGCACTGATGGAAGCGGAATCATGGAGATTAGTCCGCAATTAGCTTTAACAATAGTTGAAAGATTGCTCGGTGGAGCTGCAGAAACTCCTGCAAAATCAAGAACTATTACTCCAATTGAGCAAGCTGTAATCAGATCAGTGGTTGAGCACGCATTATCAGATTTGAGAAACGCTTGGCGCTCAATTGCAGATATCAGTTTTCAATATCAACGTTTGGAAATGGAAGCTGACTTTGTTCAAGTGGCACCATCTTCAGAAATCGTTGTTGTAGTTTCATTTGATGTTAATATTGGTTTGCATACATATCTTTTAAATTTATGTTTCCCTACATTTGCTCTTGAAGATGTTTTGGCTAGATTAAACAGGCAGCAGGTTACTACTTCTGTTATCAGGCAAACTCCTTCGAGAATGAGGGAAAATATGGAAATTATGACTCACCAGATGGCAAAAACTTATTTGCCAATTTTAGCTGAATTAGGAAAGTCTTCGATTACTGTTAAAGAACTTTCTGAGCTAAAAGTTGGTGATGTTATTAAAATTAATAAGAGAATTAACGAAGAAATTGAAGTTGTTATAGCCGGAAAAAGAAAACTCGCAGCACGACCCGGCAGTGTTGACGGTAAAAAAGCCGTAAGAGTTACAAGAGAGCTCAGGGATGATGATCTCGTTGAAGAAGATATTACATATAAAATGGAAGAATAAATATGTCAATGACACAAGAAGAAATTGATGCTTTAATTAGCGGAGCTGCCAGCGGTTCGGATAGTTCGGGTTTTGATAATATGAGCGATGACGTCTCATTTGAATCTCAAAATCCAAAATTCCCAGATTTGGAATATGGGAGTGAAAGTACTATTTATTCGCCGCTTGACCCTAAACTTGAATTGCTTTATGATTTGCAACTTCCTGTTTCTATCGAATTAGGTAGAACAAGTATGTTAATTAGAGATATCTTAAGATTAGGAAGAGGATCCGTTATCGAATTCGATAAATTAGTATCCGAACCTGTTGATATTCTGATTAATGGTAAAAAAGTTGCTGAAGGTGAAGTTGTTGTTATAGATAAACATTTTGGTATTCGTATTACAACATTGGTGGACCCAGCTGATAGATTTAAAGCAATTAGAAAATAAGAATTTTAATTATTAACAAGGAAGTTAATTATGATAGATGGAGCTATACTTCAGACTTTTGGAACTTTATTGGTGCTTACTGTACTTTTAGGAGGCGGTTTATTATTAATAAAGAAATTTTCAAAAAACTCAAAAGCAAAATCAAATGGAATTGATATTCAAATCATTTCTAAAATTGGTTTGCAACCTAAAACTAACCTAATAGTTGTTAAAGCTGGATTGAAAACACTATTGATTGGCACTACTGACCACAATGTTTCAATTTTAGCAGATTTAACAGAAGATGTTAGATTGATGCAACACGGAATAAAAAGATCAGTTGCCCCAAGAGCTAAAGAACCAATAGTTGATAATCAATCGATTATTTCACCTGATGATGTTAGAAGAGCAATTTTGATGCAAAACCAATCTATTGCTAAGCAACAAACTCCTTCATTATCGTTCGGTTCATTCTTGAAATCAGCTTTTTCTAGAGGATAATGCTCAATCATTTTGAGCAGTAATAATATCGTCATTTCGAACGAAGTGAGAAATCCAGGAATCATTTAAATTATTGATTTATTGAATTTTTCACTTCACTAAGATAAAGTTGTTAATCTTTTTTTCTTAATTTGTTATAGGAGAATAAATTTATTTTTTCAAATTCTATTGTTCTTCAAAGAAATCTTCATCTAATTGTTTTACTTCGTAAGTTGCTTTAATTTGTATCCCAACATTGAATTCATGCATTAAATCGACCAACTTATTACCATCAATTAGAATTATTTTATGATGAGCATTTTTTGCTTTCTCAATTGCTCCAATATCGAATAATGAAGTTGTAACAAAAACACCTTTATTTGTATCACCACTCATTGCACCAATGAAATTTCTTATATCTTTTTCTCTAACTTTGTTCTCATTAAATCTCTTAGCTTGAATATAAATTTTATCTAAACCTAATTTATCTTCATTAATAATTCCATCAATACCACCATCACCTGATTTTGAAGTTTCAATAAATTCGCCATAACCCATTTTCTTTAATAAAATTAGAATTACTTTTCCAAAATAATAGGGGTCAATTGATTTGAGCTTTTCTAATAAATCAATTTTTACTTCTTTTTCAATTTGATAAAAACCCTTATCAATTAAATCTTGAGGCGAAGAAGTTACAATTTCCTTTATTGTAGATGTCTCATTATTATCTTTTGAGGTTTCATCAGAATAAAAATTAATTATTCCTGATTCTTCTACTACATTTTTTAAAGATAATTCAGATTTTTGCTTTAGTCCTTTATCTGTGATTTTTACGTGACCACGTTCTGGATAAAATATATATCCACCTTTTTTGAGATATGATTTTCCCCAAGCAATTCTATTATTTATTAAATTATCTCCAGACTTAGTTTTTTCAGATAATTGCTCTTCAGATAGATGAGAATAATACTTTTCTATAACAAGCATTTGCAAGTCTCTAAATTTAATTGTTTCGCCATTGCTTAACAATTCGAGAATTGGTTTAAAAGTTTCGTGGAATTTTGGTATTTCGTTGTTCATTATGGTCAATTTATAAAATTTTAAATTTGATTTTAATTTACATAGCTTTTTAGTATTA
>CAIWET010000101.1 GCA_903911805.1 uncultured Ignavibacteria bacterium
GCGCCCCCGCTTGACCTCTACCTTTAATGCAATACCTAATCAACTAATAAAAATAAAAAAATTCATTAACTATAAAAAAGGTCTTGCACATGTTATTTATTTTACGTATTTTAGAATTGGTTTAAAATAAGTTAATTGAATTTGTTTTTATTCTAACAGTGGTAGAGGTCAAGCGAGGGCTCTTGACCTACTAAGATTTTTCTGTTGGTCATTTCGGTACAATTCCTGCGGAATCACTCAATGACCGTTTTATTCTGTTGGCTTAAGTAGATGCGGAAGCATCGTATCGAATCCAACATTAAGATGTCAGACACCTTTTTCAAAACAAGATGGAGCCCACCTCAAAGGTGGACCCCATCAATCCTTTAAATCTTAACAAATTTCTCAAATTTATCGCCAATTTTGATGAAATAAACTCCCGGTGATAGATTCGAAATATCAATCTTAATCATCCCCTCCTTGGCAAGGAGGGGTGGCAAACCTAAAAGGTTTGACGGGGTGGTATTCTCCCCAAGGGCGTTATATATTCTAACCAGATTCTTCGCTTCACTTGAGATGACTTCAGTTGGAAGAGTCCACCCCCTGCCCCCGCCAGCGGGGGACAAAGAAATTTCTATATAGTCGCTTGCTGGATTGGGAGTTATAAGAATATATGATTTTTCGAATAATTGAATTTTTCTTAAGTTATTTGCGCAGACTTTATTTATTGTTAATGAGCCATTTTGCTTTTCAACTTCTATTAAATCATTATTAAAAATGAAATTATCAATCTTCAACTCAGTTGATATTTGATCTGCTAATAGAATTATACCCTTAATTGAATTTAATTTATTCGTTACTCCATTCTTTTGAGTAGAATAATCTTCTATTTCACCTTTTAAATAATTATTTTCAATTCCGATTATTTTCATTCCTGAATTTTGTTTAGTGTCTGGGTATAATAAGCTCTGGTCGAATGAAAAATTGCCAGATGATTTTTCTTTGATTTCTGAACCACAAATTAGTTTTGAATACAATGGAATAGAAAATCTATCTGCAATTTCAGCTGACGTGTCAGGGAACCAAACTCTTACTTGGGCTGATGAAATTCCTGACAATGGAATTGAATATGTTTTGGTGCAAGGCTCTGAAAACTCAACAAATAATGTATCATTATATCTTAATATTTCTTTTGGCTCGAATGTAAGATTAATTGTTTGCTTACCGTTAATTTGAATATCCTGATTGAAATTACCGATTAAAAATGATTTTGATTGATTTTTCAAGTTTATAGATTTTATTCTTGCAATTTCCGGATTTAGATTTTCAATTAATAATTCTTTTGCAATTATTGAGCCGATACAGATTTTGCCAAAATCAATTGATTTATCAAGTCCGATATTTATTTCTCTTTTGACTATTTCAATTGTGTCAGAATTTGTGCATCCGTTTGTATCAGTTACTGTTACGGAATATTTTCCGGGAGCAGAAACAGTTATACTTTTGGTAATTTGTCCGTTATTCCATAAATATCTTAAAAAATCATTATCAACTGATAAAGAAGTAGATTCGACATTGCATAATTGATTGTTCCCTAAGATTTTCACTTTAGGGCTTGGCAATTCATCAACATTAATCTCAATTGAATCTGCACATCTTCCGTAATAAGTCATCAAAACTTTATATTTTCCTGATTTATTGATACTTATTGATTGAGTTGTATCTCCGGTTGACCATAAATATTTCAGTCCTTGGTAAATTGGGTATGCAGACAGAGTTACAACTCCACCTTTGCATAATTTTGATTCCTGTGTAATTAACGGCAAAAAATCAACTCCTTGAATTATTATTTTTGTACTGTCTTTATAACCACAACTATCAGTAATAACAACTTTATATTCTCCGGGGAATCTTGCTATTAATGTTGAGGTAGTATCGCCTGTGTTCCAATTATAACTATAATTCCTTTTATCTTCAGGAATGGCTGTAAGAATTGTTGAATCAATCCTGCAAAGATATAAATAGCCATCTACTTGAATTTTAACTTTTGGTTTTGGGAAGTAGCTAATAGAAATACCGGCAGTATCTGCACAATTTCCGGTTAATGAAACAATTACTGAATATTTTCCTTCTTCACTAACATTAATAGATTGAGTTGTATCTCCGGTTGACCATCTATAATTATAAAAACTTTCATTTGGTAATGCAGAAAGAGAAACTGTTGATCCTTCACATATTCGATTGGGAGCTATTATTGAGGCAGTGTGTTTAGATACTAATGTTACATTTATTGTATCAATCCTTGAACAACCGAAGAGTGTTTCAGTATAAACTATATATTGCCCTGTTTTACTTACAGAAATACTTGAAGTTGTATCTCCAGTTGACCATCTATATTTTTGGTCAGGAAGCGGAGAAGTGATTTTTATAATTTCAGAGTTTCCATCGCATAAATAAATGTCTTTTCCGGGTTTAATATTAACTATTGGATTTGGATTCACCTGCACAAAAGTGCTATCTTCATAATATAAATCTCCTTTGCAAACACATCTGTAATAACCGGTCATATTTAATTGAGCATTTAATATTTTAGGAGTCCTTTCAGTAGAATGAAAGCCGTTAGGACCAAACCATTCATAAGTTTCATGCAGATTTGTATCAACTAATTCCGCATTTAATTGAATAGTAGCTCCTTCACAGACATCTTCAGAATTGATATTGATTTTATCTCTGTTTACAATAGGCCAAATAGGCAATGAGCCATAATTTTGTCCAAGCAATTTCATTTTATAAAGTTCAAGGTTGCATTTTTTCCCTTTTTCACTGGGATTATTTATTACTGATAAATGAGAACTACTTGTATCATTTGGATGTAATGTATGAGTTAAATATATTTTATTATTAGGTGCTAATCTCATAATTCCTCTTAGATAAGACATAGTATCATTCAGGACTTCAACAGTATCTAAGATCTTATTATTATTGATTTCAAGTTGAACCATTCTAGTATGTGAAAGATAATAATAATTGTTTTTATCGAATGGAGCAGGATATTTTTGAAACATAATATACATCATTTTTCCATCTGAAGAAAATGCTTCAGTCCCTGGTTTATATCCTTGGAGTTGATTTAATTTCATTTCATCCTGTAGCTTCAATATTCCTGTTGTTTTATCAAATGAATACATTCTTAAAATAGGAATGGCGTTTTTATCGTGAGAATCATAATTTATTCCTGCAAGAGTTTCACCATTTGGAGAAATATAATGATAACTCCAATCATCCATCAATTTTAAATTACTATTAACTCTATTTTTGCTTATACCTTTTTCAGTCATTAAAACAGATGTTAAGCTTGAATCTTTATCAATACAAATAATCCAAACATCTTTACCATTTGAATGCTTTACAAAATCAAAATACCAAAAATAGTCCAGAAATGACTTTTTAATGACTTTACCTAATCCTTTATTAGCAGACATATCTATAACCGCATAATTTGAATTCGTTGTAATAAATGGATAACTATAAAAAAGATAGTAAATATCTTTATGTTTTGGTAATTGAACAATATAATGAAGATATGAAAATCTATAAAAGTTTGGAATTAACTGCCCATTTTCCATAGAATCCAAATTCTTATCCAACACTACTAAATTGTTGGTTGTAAAAAGCAAGTTTCCATAATAATCTGATACACAAGCATTTTCATAATAAAATCTTGCATAATTTTTATTATTAACTACGTTTACTGGCTCTCCATCTGGAGTATTGAATGTTATGTAATTCCTATCAGGAAAGCACCAATTATTAAACTCTTTCTGAGAATAAAGATTGAATTGCATTAAGATAAATAATAGAATTTTAAGATATTTCCACATACATTTTTCCTATCACAAATTGGAACTTTTGTAATTTATATAATTTTTAAATTATATGCAAGATATTTTATATAGTTAATGATTTTTTTTATTTTCATTAGTTGATTAAGTATTGCATTAAAGGTAGAGGTCAAGCGGGGGCGCTTGACCTAAGCTGATTTTTACTATTGGTCATTTCGATAAGATTCCTGCGGAATCACTCAATGACCGTTTTATTCTGTTGGCTTAAGTGATGCGAAAGCATCATTTTCAAAACAAGATGGAGCCCACCTTAAAGGTGAACTCCATCATTTGCAATTTACTCATTCAGGGATGAATGAGCTACAATTTTATAAACTTCTCAAATTTATCACCAATTTTGATGAAATAAACACCAGGAGTAAGATTGGATATATCAATCTTTAAGCCCATCCCTTCAAGGGGAGGGGTTTGGGGTGGGGTAAATTCAATGCCGAGTGCGTTATATATTCTAACCAGATTCTTCGCTTCACTTGAGATGACGCCGTTAGAAAGAGTCCACCCCCTGCCCCCGCCAGCGGGGGATAAAGATATTTCTATATAATCACTCGCTGGATTGGGAAATATTGAAATTTGTGCCGAAACACTATTTTCTTCATCAATTCCAAGGATACCATCAGGTAATTGATAAGAACTAAGTGAACCATCGGCAAATACTAGTGTAAACTGCTGCGAGTCATCAGAAAATGCAACACTTACAATTGTACCAGACCTCTGACATTTGTTGTAATAAATCAACTTTCCATCTGAAATATCCCTAATCCAAAATTCTGGTTTTAATATGCTATAAGTGAATATATGATTATCACGTCTGATTAAAACACTTTTGCTCCTGGTTCCAAAAAGAGTATCATTAAAGTTTATATTTTCTTTTGTTCCTGGGTTATCTAACGAATATCTAATCCAGCCCAATGACTCAATTGTTCCTGATCCCTTGTTTTCCACATAAATGTAATTGTCGAATCTTGTAATCAGATATTTTGCATTTTTTGGTTTAGTAATTTCTAGATGTTTTGCACCAGTTGGAGTTCTTCTGATGTTCAATTTTGAATTCGCAGTATCAATAACTGTATTTGTAATCAAATAATCCTTCCAAGAAGACCAAGTTACGTTAGCCGAATCTTTATCCCAAAGAATTTGTTTTGTGTTGTAATCATATACATAATTGCTTGAGCTGCCAGCTACGTGCAAATAATTCATATCGCCTGAAAAAGTGAAATTTGCAATATTATATGATGTTCTGAGTGAATCAATTTTGCCTTCAATATTATTTAAATCATATATCCTGATTGACTTTTGAACATAGTTTTCGGTTGCTTTTTTATTATTTCCAGTAACAAATTTTAAATTGCTTTTTTCGTGTTGTGGCTTTCCACTACCTAACCCAGTATGGGCATCTATATTAATAATATTTCCAACGCTCTGCAAACAAGAGAGATTATCTTTATCTAAATATCTGCATTCAACGAAATTATTTAAATCGATTCTTAATTTTGATGAAGTATCCGCAATAGTGATTAATTTTATATGACTAGGATTTGAAATTATCAACGATTCTTTTGCCAAATACTTTACTTTTGCAATATTTGAAGGAGAAACTGCCTTATAAAGAAAGGTTTTACCTGCTGAAAAGTTATTATAAATCACTCCAAGACCTGTTGATATCTGCAGGACGCTCTGGGCATCGGTGCTTACTTCATAATTGTCTAAAGTAGTTTGAGCTGGTACAGTGCTTAACAAATTTCCTTGAAAATCGTATTTTTTGAAAGTTAATTCATTTTTATCAGCTATAATTATTTTATTGTCATCCGTAAGTCTTAATGAATATGGCGCTTGAGTAACTGAATATGTAAAACTAGAAATCACATCTTTTGTTGGATAATTTATAACGTTTATCGAGCCATCTTTATAATAAACAGCTTTAGAATCATCATTAGAAAAATAGAGAAGTTTTGGGAAATTCCCATCTTTTTTATAAAACTTCTCAGTAATTATTTGAGTTTCAGTTGACCAAATTATTAGAGTTGAATCTCCTAAATAGGAATAAAAATACTTTCCTGCTGGAGATGCTGAAAATACTGTAAAACTTTTATAAGTTGCATCAAACAATGTTGACTTGGTTTCAGTGAACGTATTTAAATCAAAAGAAAAGTGCTTTTTAACACCACTCAAATAGCCAATTCCCACAAGTTCATTTTTTGCATTAATTGCCAAAGCGGTAATTCTGTTATAAAGTGGCAAATTTGCATTTTCAACAAATTCATTTTTATTAATATCAAAAAAACTCAAAGGTTGAATATTATTTAAATATCCCAATATCATATACTTATCATCATTAGTAATTTTAAGTACATTAGGAGCATTGCTCAATTTATGAGTTTTTGTCCAAATCAGATTATTATCCTGCGAACACAAAAAATTGAAGCCCAGAGATAACAATACAACTAAAGTAAGAAATATTTTTTGCATAAAATCAATTAACAACTAAATATTTGTAAATATTAATAAAAATAATTTATTTAAAATCCTATTTTTCAAAAACTTACCCCATAAATTACATTTTCTAATCAGTTTGACGTTAAGTAATTAAAAGAATTATTAAAAAAATATATATGAGGAAATATAAGAATAAATAAGTATTTTTTTGTGGGAGAGCCTAAAGTATCTCTTAACAAAAAATGTCAAGCGGGGGCGCTTGACCTACAAGAATGGCATGATGGTCATTTCGATACGATTCCTACGGAATTTACTCTGGTAACCAATTTGAGTGGTTGGCTGAGTGATGCGTAGCATCGTATCGAAGCCAACTTTAAGATGTCTGACACCCTTTTCAAAACAAGATGGAGCCCACCTCAAAGGTGGACCCCATCTATCCTCTATATCTTAACAAACTTCTCAAATTTATCGCCAATTTTGATGAAATAAACACCAGCAGGGAGATTGGAAATATCAATCTTTAGTGGGTCAGACATTCCTGTCTGACCTCTTTGCACAGACAAGAATGTCTGTGCTACTTTTGGTAAAGCGGAAACTCTTTTACCTACCATTTTACAAATTTCTCAAATTTATCACCAATTTTGATGAAATAAACTCCTGGTGCAACATTAGAAATATCGATCTTGATATTCCCCTCTTGAGGGGTGGCATTGCGAAGCAATGACGGGGTGGAAATCTTCTCTCCGAAGATGTTGAATATTTCGAAGGACACACCCCCTAACCCCCTCTTGATAGAGGGGGAATCAAGAGAAATTTCAATATAATCTCTTGCAGGATTTGGAGAAATTGAAATTTCATTATTAGTAGTAATTTCCTCATTTACATCAAGAATGCCGTCTGGTAATTTATAAGTTGAAAGTGATCCATCAGAGAATGTTAATGTAAATTGCTGATAATTATCATTGAATGAAACGCTTCTTATAGATGCGTTAATATTACATTTGTTGTAATATATCACGCTTCCGTCATTAGCGTTTCTTATCCAGAATTCTGGATTGATTGCTGCAGAGCTATAAATAAATATATGATTATCATTTCTTATAAACATTGCTTTGCTTCTTGCACCATAAAGTGTATCTGAATATTTAAAAGAGTTATCAAATAAACCGTCTGATAATTTATATTTTATCCAGCCAATAGAAGCTCCAGGTGTGCCATTTGTTACTTCTGCATAAATATATTCATCATTTTTTGTAATCATATATTTTGCAGCTTTTGCAATTCTGAAATTGAAAATTTCTTTATTTTCTGGAATCTTTCTAACTCTTATCAAATTAGCAAGACTATCTGCAGAATATGATGTCAATAAGTAATGTCTCCAATTAGACCAAAATACGTTTGCTGAGTCTTTATCCCAGAGTTCCCTTTTTTCTGGGAAATTAAATATATAATTACTTGTGGTTCCCGAAATATGCAAATATCCCATATCTGATGAGAAATTATAATTTCCAATATTAATAAATCCTCTTAATGAGTCAATTCTGCCATTTAAATCGTTTAATTTATAAACTCTAATTGCACGTTGCATATAATTTTCTGTTGCACAATTATTATTATTTGGCACAAATTTCACATTGCTTAATTCATATTTGTTTTGCTCATCAATTGTACCTGTATTAGCATCAATATGAACAATATTGCCACCTGTTTGCAAACAATAAAGGTTATTTTTATCAAAATATCTCGTTTCTGTAAAGTTATTTAGCATTAATTTAACTTTTGTAATTGTATCGGAAATTGAGATTAATTTAATATAACTTTGACCTGCTAAAATAAGATATTCCTTTGGAGTAAATAAAGTTAAGCTTTGATTCACTGGGTTATTAAATTTATAAATAAATGAACTTCCAGAATATTTATTAAAAATATATCCAAATCCTGTATAAACTTGGAAAATTGTATTTCCATCTTTGCTAATGTCAAAATTATCTAATGTAAAAGGGGCTGAAATAAAATTGATTTGCTTTCCTTGTAAATCAAATTTTCTAAAATAGAGGTCATATTTATCAGCTAGCACTATGTTATTATCATTTGTAAGCCTTAAAGCATAGGGAACCAAGTATGACTTATATGGAAATGTTGCAATTACTGATTGAGTAGAAAAATCTACAACCACAATATTTGAATCTTTATAAAATACTGCTTTTGAGTCATCACTCGAGAAGCTAAGTGAACGTGGAATCATCCCATTATTTTTATTGTAAACTTTAATTATTTGATGAGTTTCTGCCGACCAAATTATCAGCAACGAATCAGTCACATATGAATATATATATTTCCCTGATGGGGAAATATTATAAGTAGTAAAATTTTTATAATTCGAATCAAATGGAGTAGTTTTATTTTCCGATAGATTCGTCAAATTATAATTAAAAAATACTTTTGATCCCGCTTTATAGCCAATTCCAACCAATTCATTATTAGGATTGATTGTCATTATCTGAATTCTATTATATTCTGGCAATCCGGAGTCTGAGATATAATCATTTTTAGATAAATCATAGAAAGCTAACTTACTTGCGGTATTTGTATAACCCAAAATAAGATATTTTTCATCATTTGACATTTTTAAAATGCTAGGCGCAGCACCTAACTTGTGCGTTTTTGTCCACAATAAATTAGCGTCTTGTGACAATAAGAGATTAAAGTTTATTGCTAATAAAATGACTATTGAGTATATGAGCTTTTTCATATAGTTGCTCCAAATATATTTTCTATTAAATACAATTTTTCATATTTCAAAATTAGTCAAATATTAAATCAAATAAAAGTTAAATTTTTTATAAAACAAAAAGGGCTTTTGCGATTAAGCAAAAGCCCATTGTATTTGTTGAACAATTTGATTGCTCTATATAATTCAGATTATTTTACAACCTGGATTGTTTTGGTCATTGTAGCGTCATTGCTTCTGATTACTACTGTGTATGTGCCGCTTGCTAATTCGCTTAAACCTAATGTTTCAGAGTGATTTCCACTTGTTCTGCC
>CAIWET010000102.1 GCA_903911805.1 uncultured Ignavibacteria bacterium
GAATATTATTATTAATAATTTTAATTGCTACTGGATTGAACTTACAATCAAAAGAAATTGATTACAAATCAATTTTGAAAGCAATGAATGAAGAAATGGCTCGCTCTATGAAAGAGTTGCAAATTGATGGATTATTAAAACCATATTATTTGGAATATAAAATCACTATTAAGCAACCATTGTCAATCTCATCTTATATGGGAAAAACAACAAATATCACTGATGATCCAGTTGCTCAATTAAGTGTAGATTTAAGAGTTGGCGATTATAAATTCGATAATTCAAATTTCGTTGATTTGGGTTTTAGTTTTTTCGGTTCAACTGATGACGAAGAAAGCTATAGTGGCAGAAGAATTCCTTTGGAAATCAATACTAATTCTTTAAAAAGAGAATTATGGCTTGCAACCGATGCCGCATATAAGCAAAGCAATGAATTATATTCAAAAAAATTAGCTTCAATTCGCAATAAAACAAGAAAAGATACTACTGAGGATTTTTATCCATTAGCTCCAATGAAAAATTATGATACTACTTCATTGAATGATCAGAATTATATAAATAAAGTAATTTCTTTTTATGACACTCAAACACTAGCTGACAAATTATCCGCGATTTTTAAGCAATATAAAGAAATTTATATGTCAAATGTTAGCATTGAATCTATGCCTGAAATGGTTTTATATGTAAATTCAGAAAAAAGAGAATATATCAAATCTTCATATTATGTAGGTTTAGAAGCAGTTACTACTACTCAAGCTGAAGATGGATTACCTATCAATAATTATTATACTTTCTTTGCTAATAATAAAGATGAGTTTTTAGCTAATAAAGACTTTGAAAAAGAAATTCATAATTTATGCAAAAAAACAGTAGATATTTCTAAAAGTAAATCATTAGAAGATCCTTATACAGGTCCAGTTTTATTCGAAGGAACTGCTGCCGGCGAAGTAATTGCCCAAAATTTTGCAGGTAATTTAGCAAGCAATCGCGCAGCTCAATCTGACGGATTATCTTTTGGTGATGGCAATGCAGTTAACTTCCAAAACAAAATCGGTGGTAGAGTTTTACCAGAATTTATGTCAGTTACATCTAATCCTAGAATGTTGAAATACGAGAACATTTCGCTTCTTGGTGGTTATGATGTTGATGATGATGGAAATAATTCTCAAGAAATAGTTTTAGTAAAAGATGGTTTTTTGAAGACTCTTCTTTCAAATAGAGTTCCTACTAAAAGGTTAAAAGTTTCTAATGGAGGTCGTAATGGTGGTGGTTCAATGTACTCAATTCTGAAGTTTGATACAAAAGAAGAAAAGCAATTATCATCAAAAGATTTGAAAAGCAAATTATTATCAATTTGTAAGGATAGAGATTTACCTTTTGGAATAATTGTTCGTAAAGCAATGAACCAAAATATTCAAGCAACTACACTTTACAAACTTCTTCCTGATTATTCTTCATTGTCAATGGCATCGCCTGGAACAATGATTCCTATTGAAATATATAAAGTTTTTCCTGATGGTAAAGAAGAAATGTTCAAATCAGCAAAAATCAAGGGAATCTCCGCAACATCATTTAAAGATATTTTATTTACTTCAAATACTAAGAATGTTTATAAATTATTAGCACCTAACAGCAGCAATCCATTTATGAGCAGAGGCAATCCATATATTACTGCTTCAATAATCGCTCCAGATTTATTATTCGAGGATATAGAGGTTGCGCCTGTTGATGACGATTTGCCAAAACCGCCATATATTACAAAACCGTAATAAGTGTGCTTTAAATTCTTACTTTTTTCTTATTTTTGTAAAATAAATAAAGTTTTTTCTAGGGGGAAATAAATAAAATGGATAAATTCATAATCGAGGGCGGCAAGCGTCTAGTTGGAAGAGTAAAAGTTTCAGGAGCAAAAAATGGCTCATTGGCATTAATGCCAGCATCACTTTTGGCTCCAGGTCAATATAATATAAGTAATACTCCAAATCTAAGAGATGTTTGGACAATGAGCAGATTACTCACTTCAATGGGTGCTTTCTGCGAATTAAATGGCAATGATTTATTCATTGATTCTTCAAATATTACTAGTTACGAAGCTCCTTATGAACACGTAAAAAAGATGCGTGCTTCTTTTTATGTTCTTGGTCCATTAGTTGCTCGTTATGGAATGGCTAAAGTTTCACTTCCAGGTGGTTGTGCTTGGGGACCGCGTCCCGTAGATCTTCATTTAAAGGGACTAGAAAAATTAGGTGCTACTGTTGAAATGGAATCAGGCTATATTTTAGCAAAAGCTGATAAATTACACGGAGCAAAATTCCATTTTGATATTTCTTCAGTTGGAGCAACAGGAAATGTTTTGATGGCTGCAACATTAGCAAAAGGAACAACTTTATTAACTAATGCTGCATTAGAACCAGAAATCACCGCTTTAGCTAGAATGTTAGTTAAAATGGGTGCTAAAATCAATGGTATAGGCACTTCAATCCTCGAAATCGAAGGAGTTGATGAATTACACCCTACTGATGAAGAAACAATTCCAGATAGAATTGAAGCAGCTACATTTTTAATCGCTGGTGCAATTACCAAAGGTAATATCGAAGTTCAAAATGTAAATCCTTATCACTTAACTACTGTTTTAGAAAAATTAGAAGAATCCGGTTGCAAACTTGATGTAAATGCTGATACTATTCAATTAGAAATGGATTCTGACCCACTTCCTATTGATATAACAACATCAATTTATCCTGGATTTCCCACAGATGTTCAAGCCCAATGGCTTTCTTATATGTTAAAAGCTGATGGATTGACAAAAATCAAAGAAACTATTTATGCTGATAGATTTAAACACGTTCCTGAATTACTTAGATTAGGTGCAAATGTTGAATTATCAGATGCAACTGCACTTGTTAGAGGAGGCAAACATCTCAATGGAGCTATAGTTATGTCTTCAGATTTGAGAGCAAGTGCTTCTTTATTAATTGCAGCGTTGGTTTCTGAAGGTACTTCTGAAGTTTTAAGAGTTTATCATATTGACCGCGGTTATGAAACTATTGAAACTAAATTAAAAGCATTAGGTGCTTCTATTAAAAGAGTAAAGACTGATTTAATTTAAAATTCTAAATATATAAATTTCTCATTAAGAAAAGCATCAGTTACTGATGCTTTTCTTTTATGA
>CAIWET010000103.1 GCA_903911805.1 uncultured Ignavibacteria bacterium
AAGAAAAAATTGAATATAAAGCTGAAATAAAAGAGCAAATCGAAAACAAAATTTTAATTGAGGAGAAAACAATTATTAAAAATATCGAAGAACCTGTTTATACAAATCAGGATTGGAAGAGTTGTCAAGATATACCAGAATTAAAGAACTCAATTAATCAATGTACAAATTGTTCTTTAGGATTTACCCGTAAGAATTTCGTATTTGGATCAGGCAATCCAAACGCAGATATAATGATAATCGGAGAAGCCCCAGGAGCGGACGAAGATGAACAGGGATTACCATTCGTTGGAAGGGCTGGACAATTATTGACAAAAATTATAGAAGCAATTAATTTAACTAGAGATGAAGTATTTATTTGTAATATTTTAAAATGCAGACCTCCAGAAAACAGGAAACCTCTTGTGCCAGAAGTTGATGAATGCGAACCTTACCTTAAAAAGCAGATTGAATTAATTAAACCAAAGTTTTTACTTTTGTTAGGAATTACTGCTGCAGAAACATTACTTAAAACACTTATTAAAATGGGTACAATGCGTGGCAATTTGATGAAATATGAAGGCATTGACACATTGATTACCTATCATCCCGCAGCACTTTTGCGCAATCCAAATTGGAAACCTTTGGTTTGGGAAGATGTAAAATTATTAAGAAAATTATATGATGAATATTTAAATAAAAAGGAGAAAAATTAAAAATGAATATTGCTGTTTTATTTGGCGGAATATCGCCTGAAAGAGAAGTTTCAATTCGTGGTGGAAAAGCTGTAACCAAAGCTATTAAAGAATTAGGTCATAATGTTTTTTCAATCGATCCTGCTTATGGAGTGGATGGTTTAGTAATTGGAACTAAAATTATTGAAAGTGAAGATGTAAGAGAATATTCTGATTATAAAAAATTCCATACTAAAAGTATCTTAGATTGTATAAATTCAGATTTATTTAATAATATTGATTTTGTATTTTTAGTTTTACACGGAGTAAATGGGGAAGATGGCACAGTTCAATCTGTATTAGAATTAAGAGGTATTAAATATAGTCATAGCAAAGTTAAAGCTAGCTCATTTGCGATAGATAAAAATGCTTCTAAAGTTATGTTTTCGGCTGCTGGTATTCCAACACCAGCTTGGTTAACCCTAACTCCAAAAGATTATGAAAATGAGAATTTATTTTTAGCTGCTATAAAAGAATTAGGAAAGAAATTAGTTGTTAAACCTAATGATCAAGGTTCGACAATTGGAATTACTATTGTTGAAAATGCAACTGTTGAAGAATTAAAATCAGCAGTTAAAGCAGCTGCAGAATTTTCTAAAATTGTTTTAATCGAAGAATTTATTGAAGGTAGAGAGATTACAGTACCTGTAATTGGTGATAGAGCTTTACCAATTATTGAGATTATACCTGAAGATGGATTTTATGATTATGAACATAAATATACTAAAGGTAGAACTATTTATCAGTGTCCAGCTAATATCTCAGAAGATATAAGTGATTTTACTCAAGGATTAGCTATAACAGCACACGAAGTAATAGGATGTTCTGGAGTTACTAGATCAGATTTTAGATTAAATGAAGACGGACAAGCATACATAATGGAAATTAATACAATTCCAGGATTTACAGAAACAAGCTTAGTGCCAATGGCGGCTAAAGAGTTAGGAATAAGTTTTACTGAGCTATGTAGAGAAATAATTGAAAATGAATTATTGTAACAACAATATTCAATCATTAATTATTATTAT
>CAIWET010000104.1 GCA_903911805.1 uncultured Ignavibacteria bacterium
AATAATATTACACCAAATGTTGAATTGAAACTAACTCCTATGGATAATGATGATCAAAATCAACAATATATTATTGATTTAGTAAAAGAAAATAAATATGAAACTGCTATTAATGAATTTAAAAAATATATAACAACCAATCCTCAGAGTGCATCTGCGAATTATAATATTGCTGTAATTTATGATTTTTTAAAAGAATATGATAAAGCAATTGATTATTATAATACGGCTTGTAAATATGATACAAAATATTTAAAAGTAAAATCAGAATGTGAAGAACGAATAAGAAATCTAGAATTGCTTAGACAATAGTATATTGTTTACATCTTGAATCCTTCAAAAATTATTTTTTTGAAGGATTTTTCTAATTTATTTACAAATAACGTCATCCTTTTATTCACTTTCTGGTATTATTTTTGATAACTAATACCTATGAATAAAATTTTGAAAATATTGATTTTAGTTTTTTTTGCAGTTATTTTGAATTCCTGCGAATCTATTATTCGATATGCATCTACAAAATCCTATAAATCCTTATCTACGGGAAAATCCTCAAATTCTAAAATTGATTATTCTGATATTGAAGATAGTAATGATCCTATTATTGTTGAAGCAAAAAGATGGCTTGGTACTCCGTATTGTTGGGGCGGTGAAGATATGCATTGTACTGATTGTTCTGGGTTTGTGCAGTCTGTATTTTCTAAAAATGGTTATCGTTTGCCAAGAACTGCTCAGGAGCTTTTTGATAAAGGAAAAAATATTTCAGAAAGTAGCGTAGAGCCTACTGATTTAATCTTTTTTGGAGATAACAGTAAAATCACACACGTCGGTATTTATTTGGGAAATCACTTTTTTATTCACGCAGCTTCTTCAAAAGGAGTTAGTATTGCATCATTAGATGAAGAGTATTATAAAAACAAATTTGTAGGCTTTAAGAGATTGAAGAATTAATTTCTTTAATTATATTTTTTATAGATGAATCCCAATTCAGTCTGCTTTTAAATTCATTAAAAGAATACATACTCAATCTTTTATAATCATCATAATTATTATATTTATCAATAATATACGATGTTATATCTTCAATAGAATCTATTAATTTACCATTAATGTCATTTGTAATTACACTTGGAATACCGCCATTTTTTGAGGCAATATTTGGCATTCCAAAGGCATTTGCTTCACAAAAAACGTGTCCAAAAGTTTCTGCTCGAGATGGCATAATTAAATAGTGCGAAGTCTCAAATAATTCTTTCAATTTATCTGCATCTTCTTTTTTACTTTTATATAAGAAACCATAATTTTCAATAAATTTGCTTTGAATATTACAATCTTTGCATCCAACTACTAAGAGTTTCGCATTGATTCCTTTTTTATTTAATTCTTCAGTTATATTGTGGGCAATATCGCCACCTTTTCTAATCCATTCTTTACCGAGGAATAAAAGATTGATTTTTGTTTTATCTTTTTTTTCTATTAAATCATTGATATATTTTTCAGAATGATTAATATCAAGATTTGGACCGAATGGAATAACCAGTATTTTATCTGGATTTACATTATAAGATTTGATAGCATCATCTTTTGCCCATTGACTCGATACGAATATTTTTTTTGAATTATTAACTGCATCAATTTCAATTTGATTTCCATTTTGTAATGTACTTTCTGATAAGTCAGTAAATTCTTCATAAAAATTAGTTAACCCGCTGAAGAATGCATCAGTCCAAAAAAATACTGGTATCTTGATATTCAAGTAAGCAATTGGAAGCGAGCCAAAGCTAAAAGCAATATCACAATCACTTTGATAAATTTTATCAATTAATGGAGCAGTTTGAGATTTTAATAATTTAGGTTCTCTGGAACGATAATATTTTTTAGAAGAAAAGTATTTATAAATTCCTTGTTTAATTTTGAATGGGAATTCATAATTTGAATTATCGTGAAGATAATATTCAATCTCACAATTGTTCTTTTTGAAATGTTCTGCTATGTAATATCCAATTCCGTATTTATTTTCTACGTTGGAATAATCAAATCTGGACATTACAAAAGCTATTTTCATTATTTTCCTTTAAATATATTTTTCTAATTCTTCTCTATCGTCGAAATGAAGTTTTTCGCTACCAATTATTTGATAGTCTTCGTGACCTTTGCCTGCAACTAAAATTATATCGCCATTTTCTGAATTTTTAAATGCCTGTTTGATTGCTTCAGCTCTGTCTAATACTAAATGAACATTTGCAGAAAATTCTGAATCAATCCCTTTCAAAATATCATTTGCAATATCCGAAGGATTTTCATTTCTTGGGTTGTCATTGGTTACAATACTGATATCAGCAATTTCAGAGGAGATTTTTCCCATTATTGGTCTTTTGGTTTTATCTCTATTTCCACCACAACCAAATACGCTAATTAATTTTCCTTGACTGCCAAAATTATCTATTATTTCTCCGCAAGTAGATAAAGCTTTTTCTAATGCATCTGGAGTATGCGAATAATCGATTATACCAATTGCGCCATTTCTCAAATTAATTGTCGTCATTCTTCCAGGAGCACCTTCTGCATTTTCTAAATGTTTTATAATTTCTTCAGGATTATAACCTAATGAAATTAAACTCAAAAAAGCATTAGCTAAATTCTCAATATTAAATCTTCCAATAAGCTTTGATTTGATATGGTAAATTTGTTCTTTATAATTAAGTTTGAATTCTGTGCTGTGTAAAGTACAAATTTCATCATATATATATCCATTATCAAAATCATTTCTGCCAACCATTATTATATTTTCAGATTTACAGTCTTGAGCCATCATTTTAGACCATTCTGAATTGTCATAAATAATTGCTGTAGATTTTTTTGAAAGATTATCAAACATAATTTTTTTTGCTTGAGCATATTCGTGCATTGTGTTGTGATAATCAAGATGATCTTGAGTGAGATTGGTAAAAATTGCGGTTTGGAAATTTATTCCATAAACTCTATGCTGAACTAGCGAATGTGAGCTAACTTCCATAATAACCCATTTTGCACCTTTTTCTTTTAAATTATTCAAGATTTCGAATAATTCTAAAGATTCTGGAGTAGTATGAGTTGCAGGAATTATTTCATCTCCGAAGTATATTCCAGTAGTCCCTATGATTGCTGCTTTTTTCCCAAGAGATTCAAAAAGATTTTTAATCAAGAAAGTTGTAGTAGTTTTTCCATTGGTACCAGTAATTCCGATCATCTTAAGATGTTCAGCAGGTTTCCCGTAATAATTATTCGAAATTATTGCTAGTGCTTTTCTGTTGTTTTCTGTTTGGATAAATGTTACTTCAGGATAATCTTCAAAATATGAATTTTCCTCTTCCTGAATTATTACACTTGCTCCATTTTCAATTGCTGTAACTATGAAATCGTGGCCATTGAATGTTGTGCCACTAATTGCAACAAAAATTGAATCTTTAGATATTTTTCTGGTATCATAAGAAATTATGAAAATATATTTAGAGATACTTCCGTGAATTAATTTGAATTCTATACCTTCGAGTAAATCGTATAATTTTTTCATTTTCTAGTATTATAAAATTTATTAGACATATTAGCAAAATGTTTCATTGTAATCAAATAACTATCCGTATTTGAGAATTTATAAATTTGTTCTGATTCTGATTTATAAATATTTAGCGAATAATCCCTTTCAGAATCTTCGAAATCTATTGAATCACCCTCTACTTCCATTATTTGTGAGGCTTTAATAAGTAAACTGCTCAAAGTTGTTTTATCGTTGCTTCCGATATGATATATTCCGGTTTTCTTTTTCTCTATTACAAAGTATAAAAAGTTAGCTAAGTCATTAACATATAATGGATTAAAAGTAATATTGTTAATCTTTCCTTCAACCTTATTATCTAAATCAGTTAAATATGAATTCATAAAATCATTATATCCATCATTACCGCCAAAAACCTCAGAAAACCGCACTATTACATACTTAGAGAGTGATTTGCTTATCAATCTTTCTGCTGCAATCATATCAATTCCGCTTTCGTCTTCAGCATCTGTTATATCTTCTTCGGAATAACTTCCTTTTCTACCTGAAAATACTCTTGAAGTACTAAAATGCACAAAGAAAGCATCATTTTCTTTTGCAAATCCAATTAAGGTTTTTAGATAATTAAAATATATTTCATTCTTAGAAGCTATTGAATCTTCATCATCATTTATAATCATAGTATTGATTATAACATCTGGTGGATTCTCTTTAATTAAATCCTCGAAATCTTTATTCTTTTGGAAATCTATTATAAAGCTTTTATCACATTCATAATCTTCACTTTCTTTACTAGGTGTAACGGCTATAATTGTAGCATCACTTTCCTCTGTAAGAGTTTTAGATATTTGATAAGTTATAAGATCATCAAGTCCAAATATTATTATTCTTGCCATTTATAGTTCCACGTGAAACATTATTTTAAAAATAGAGATAGAACTGAGATATCAGTTGCTGAAACTCCTGAAATGCGACTTGCTTGTCCAAGTGAACCTGGCTGAATCTTCTTGAGTTTTTCCCTTGCTTCGTTTGAAATTGAATTTAAAATATCGTAATCAAAGTTAACTGGAATTCTCTTTTCTTCATTAAGGTTGAAGTAATCAATTTCTTTTTTATGCCTTGCTATATATCCTTCATATTTAATTTCAATTTGAAGCTGGTCCAATAGAAAATCATTATCAAACAACTTTCTTAATTCGTGTGGCTTCTCTTCCAATAAATGGAATAATTGATTAATATGAGTTCCACTGCGTTTAGCAAGAGAAAATATATCTGTAGAGTCTTTTATCTCATTTTCTCCAACTTGAGTAAGGTATTCATTTGCCTTATCAGCTTTAATTTTAATTATTTTAGAATAATCATAGCCTTGTTTGATTAACTCCTGATTTTCATTTATTTTATTAAATTGACTTTCAGGTATTAATCCGTGAGCAAAACCGTGTTTCATCAAGCGATAATCTGCATTATCCTGACGCAATAACAAGCGATATTCGGCTAATGATGTGAATATTCTATAAGGTTCTTCGGTAGATTTATTTACTAAATCATCAATTAATACTCCAATATAAGCTTCGGAACGTTTTAATACAAAGTCACCTTCGCCTTTTACCTTCAAAGCAGCATTAATACCTGCTATCAAACCTTGAGCAGCAGCTTCTTCGTAGCCAGAAGTCCCATTTAATTGTCCAGCTAAAAATAGGTTTTCAATTAACTTGGATTCCAAGGAGAACTTTAATTGATAAGGAAAAAAGAAGTCATATTCAACTGCATATCCTGGACGAAGCATTACTGCATTTTCCATTCCTTTAATTGATCTTAGTCCTCTTATTTGAATATCTTCAGGTAAACTTGTAGAAAAGCCATTAACATAAAGCGTATTTGTATTCAAACCTTCAGGTTCTAATAATATTTTATGAGAGTCCCTTTCTGAAAAGCGATTTACTTTATCTTCGACTGAAGGGCAATATCTTGGACCAGCCCCTTTAATTCTACCAGTAAACATTGGAGAACGGTCAAATCCTTCTTGCAAAATCTCGTGAGTAATAGAATTGGTGGCACTTTGCCAACAAATTATTCTATTTTTTACTTCTTTTGTTCTAAATGAAAATGGAGTTGGAAATTCATCTCCTAATTCTCTGTCAACTTTTGTATAATCAATTGAAGAATCAAGTACTCTTGGAGGTGTGCCAGTCTTCAATCTACCCATTTCCAATCCAAAATTATTTAAGGAATTGCTAATATGTTCTGATGGATTTTCTCCAAAACGCCCACCTTTTACAATTTTATCACCGGTATAGAGTACACCATTAAGGAATGTTCCTGGAGCAAAAACTACAGCTTTTGCAAATATTTCATTATTGTCAATTGTTTTGATTCCAATTACTTTATTTTCTTCTAATATAAAATCATAAGCCATTGCTTCAATCAATGACAAATTTTCAAGTTTTGAAAGTAATTGGTAAACGTATATAGGATAAAGATCTTTATCTATTTGAGCACGAGGCGACCAAATAGCTGGACCTTTAGATTTGTTCAGAGTTTTGAATTGGATACCACCTTTATCAGCCAAAAATCCCATTGCGCCACCGAGAGCATCAATTTCTTTTACAAGATGTCCTTTGGCAGAACCTCCAATAGATGGATTACAGCTTGGCATCCCCATTGTTTTTAAGTTCATAGTTACTAATGCAGTTTTACAACCCATTTTTGAAGCAACGTAAGATGCTTCAATTCCTGCGTGTCCTGCACCAATAACAATTATATCGAATTTGTTTTGCATTTTCGCCCCACCCCAAACCCCTCCCCTTAAAGGGAGGGGCTTAAGAGCTTAATTATTTCTTTTAATTTTAAAATTACTATATCTAAATTATTATAAATTTCATTATTA
>CAIWET010000105.1 GCA_903911805.1 uncultured Ignavibacteria bacterium
AATATTTTTGAAGACATTTTGGTTCATTCTAATAATGATATTTTTTAATCTGAATTTACTCAATTCAGCTGTACATATCGGAACTGGATATAACTACAAAAATATTGGCCAGGTATTTAATGACGTCACTTTCACTAAACAAGATACAATTTTTCTTCATCAAGGAACTTATGAGGGATATCAAGGAATAATTGGCAAAGTTGCATCAGATAAATCAGTCTATATTATGCCTTATCAAAATGAGAATGTCATTATTTCCGGTTGCTGGCAGTTCCAAAGTTGTGGAAATATACAATTTAAAAATTTAATTTTTAAAGCAAATGAAAAAAACACTGGTAGATTTATTAATGTTGATAATAACGGAGATGTAAATAAATTCTCGTATAACATCGTTTTTGATAGTTGCAGTTTTTCGGGAGTTACTGATAAAAATTCGATTTGTGCTGTAAAATTTGGTGGAGTAAATAACTTCAAAGTAACCAATTGTCATTTCTATGATTTAACTGTATGTGACGCAATTGATTTCAATGTTTGCAATTATGGTGTGATGCATAATAATGTTTTTGAAAACTGTTTAAGTGCTGGCCACATCAAAGGTGGTTCAAAGAACATTTATATTTATCGAAATTTATTCAAAAATTCCTCTATGGAGCCATTTGTTGTATTTGAAATGGGTGGAGATACTGGCGACCAATTTTATAATCCAAAAGATAGTAGCGAAATACAAAATTGTAGTTTTAATGCAAATATAGTAGTTGGCGGATATCGAGGAGTTGCTTTGTCTTCTGCAAGATGGTGCGACGTTGCAAATAATACTTTTTATAATTGTGGGCAAATGACTCTTAGATTATTAGGCACCAGCCACAAATTTCCAGAATTGAAAGGTAATAATATTTTTAATAATATTTTTGCTTTTGCTTCAAGCGGATATATCAACGGCTCTGCTCAAGCAAAGGATGCAGCTACTTTTAGGGATAATCTATATTATAGTATTAGCAATCCAGACTATAAAGGTCCATATTGGGATACTCCAGCGCTTGACAATGTAAAAGAAATAAATCCAAGAATTTATGGGGCAAAAACTCTAATTTTTGTCAATCCAAGTAATAATGATTTTCATTTATGTGAGAATAGTCCAGCTATTGGAGGTGGGAAATATAACAATATAAATGATGATGTAAATAAATATGATTTTTATGGCAATCAATTCAAATCACCTTGCTCAATTGGAGCAATTGAGTATGATGTTGTAAATTCAATTAACGAAACTGATTTAGTTGATTTAATTATTTTCCCAAATCCAGCAAGTGATTATATTGAAATTTCTTTGTCCCCCGCTGGCGGGGGCAGGGGGTGGACTCTTCCAACTGACGTCATTCTGAGCGAAGCGAAGAATCTGGTTAAAATATATAACGCCCTCGGCATTGAATATACCCCTCCCCTTGAAGGGATGGGCTTAAAGATAGATGTTTCTAATCTTACTCCTGGAGTATATTTTATTAGAATTGGTGATAGATTTGAGAAATTTATTAAATTGTAGCACATCCTTTAGGTTGTGCCATATAATCTTCAATACATTATTTTGCTATGCAAAATGAACAAGCTAAAGCATGTTCTACCGAAATGGAAATGTAGCGAAATTTATAAAAATGTTGGAAGCGATGGAGTTCACCTCAAGGTGGGCTCCTTCTTAGGAGTTGGCTTCGATACGATGCTTTTGCATCTACTTTAGCCAACTGCTCGAACCGGTCACCAGAGTAGATTCCAAAGGAATTGTATCGAAATGACCAATGAAGAATATAAAAAAATAGAGGATATTTATGAAAAAATTGATTTTAAAAATTGCTGTTTTATTGGTTATATTATCTCAGAATTCATTTTCTGAAGAAAAAACATTTGGAATTGGTGCGACATCAGGCTCCTTCTGGGCTATTAACGATGTCAAATATCTTTATAATTGCACTAGTTGTAAAACACTTAATGATTTTACATCTAATGATTTCTTTTGGGGAATTACCACCGAAACAAAATTTCTTTTTCCCAATTCACTTTCTTTTCTAGCAAATGTTTATTATTCAAGATTTAGTTATTTAGAGAAAGAAGATGGTGGATCTTTTCCATCACTTATGACTGATAATAGTGGAGTACCAATAATTGTAAATTCAATTACTGATTGGGAATGGGAAGGAAGTTATTCGCTTTTATCATTGGACTTATTATTAAAATATAAAATTCCAGTTGTAGATTTATCATTTTCAGCAGGTGTTTCATTGGGGTATCTGTTAAATAGTCATTATGCTGAATATTATAAAATATTATCTCCTAAGAATGCTCAATTCACAAGACCTTCCGATTGGAATGAATTAGGTTATGAATTCCTTGATAATGGTAGAGTTGTTAGGTTATATAATAAAGAAATACCATATAAAAATGACTTTAGAATTGGTTTAAAAGCAGGAATTAATTATGATTTTATGCTATGGGATTATTCTATTTCACCATTTGTTTATTATGATTTTCCATTAACTTCGGTTGTTTATGATAGAAATAGAAATTGCGTTTCCATTTGTCCTGATTATTATAAATATACTGAAGGCTGGCATTGGAAAATCTCATATTTAAGTGCAGGAATAGATTTTAAATATTGGCTTTAAGTGTTGATTGTGGCTTATCACAATAAAATATTTAAAATTCGTTTATTTGATTATTGAAAATTATTAAGGTTGTTATGCAAGCAGTATTATTACAAACTGATATAAAAAGCGACTTAAAGCTTCTAATTGAATTAGCATTGAAGTTAGGTGTTAATGTAAAGACACTTTCTAATGAAGAGATTGAAGATCTTTCAATAGAAAATGCTATTAAAACTGGTGCTACCAATGAATTTATTGATATTGATAATTATTTAATAAAATTAAATAATGAAATTAAAAATTGATAAATCGTTTGAAAAAGATACTAATTCTTTGAATGATAGAACTTTAAATGTCAAGATTATCACATTAATTAAAAATTTGATCAATGCAAATTCATTAAATGACATTAAAAATATCAAAAAACTCAAAGGTCATAATAATAGTTATCGAATAAAATTAGGTGATTACAGAATTGGTTTTGAATATATTGTTGATACAGTAGTTTTAGTAAGATTTTTGCATAGAAAAGATATTTATAAACACTTTCCAAAAAATTAAAATCTAATCCGAAGGAAACGTATCGAAATGACCAAAAAGTAGCACAGACATTCTTGTCTGTGCAAAAAAAAGATTGAAAAAAATAGAGGATATTTATGAAAAAATTGATTTTAAAAATTGCTGTTTTGTTCGTTATATTATCTCAGAATTCATATTCCGAAGACAAAACATTTGGAATTGGTTTTACTTATGGTCATTTTTGGGCGATAAATGATGTTGAATTTATTCAAAATTCTAATGCTTCTAATGTATTAGACGATTTTACTAACCAATCTAATTATTATGGTTTGACATATGAAGTTAAAATCCCATTTTTAAAAGATTTTTCTTTAATGACAAATTTATATTATAATTCGTTTGAATTTGAGCAAAGTAAGGATGGGGTTTCTTATCCAACTTTAATTTATGATGATAACGGTAATCCTATTGTTGTTAATTCAAAAATTGTACATTCTGTTAAAGGAAATTATTCATTATTTGATTTAGACATTTTGTCCAAATACAAGATTTTTAATACTGGATTAAGTCTTTTCGCAGGAGTATCAATTTCTAAATATGAATCATCAAAATATGAGAATACAATGAATATTGTTTCTAAAGATGCTGCAAAATTTGTTGTTACTGAAGGTTATGTTTATCGAAATGACAGAAAAACTTTAGTTTTATACGATGATAAAATCCCAAACTATAATTCTTTTAGATTTGGATTAAAAGTTGGAGCAAGTTATGATTTCAATTTATATTTGTTTACTATTTCTCCTTATATGAATTACGATTTTGCATTAACTGAATTGGCTTCAAAATATACTTTAAAAGGTGATCCATTTTGTTATCCTGATTTATTAAATCCACACTGGAAAGTTCATTATTTAAATATTGGAATAGATTTTAAATATTGGCTGTAGGTAAATAAATTATATTTATTTTGTAGAAAAGAACCTCTCCCCAGCCCTCTCCGAAGTAGAGGGAGCAGGAAAAGATTCCACCCCGTCAGCCTTTCAGGCTGCCACCCCTCAAGAGGGGAATTTAAGGATTGATATTTCCAATCTTGCTCCAGGAGTATATTTTATTAGAATTGGTGATAAATTTAAGAAATTTGTGAAATGTTAGCACATCTTTTAGGTTGTGCCATATAATCTTCAAAACATTATTTTGCTATGCAAAATGAACAAGCTAAAGCATGTTCTACCGAAATGGAAATGTTGAGAAATTTATAAAAATGTTGGAAGCAATGGAGTTCACCTCAAGGTGGGCTCCATCTTAGGTGTTGGCTTCGATACGATGCTTTCACATCTCCTTAAGCCAACGGTTCAAACCGGCCACCAGGATAGATTCCGAAGGAATTGTATCGAAATGACTATTACTCTTCTTTAATATAAATCTCTACTCTGCGGCAAAATTTTGGATTGTTTTTATTTGCATAATCCTCGCCATTATATATAAGGTGATTTATATTGATATTCTTATGCTTTTGGAGTGCCATTTTTATAGTTTCAACTCGCTTTTTAGATAATAAAGAATTGTCGTCTATTGAGCCAGTGGTATCTGTAAAACCAGATAATGTACAATTGTATTGTTTGGTGGAATCTAAGCCAAGTTTTATTGATAACTCTAAAGTTTCCAAGTCTTTCAATTTCCAGGTGAAGTCTGCAAATTCAAAGAAAATTGTATCTCTGAGTTCGGTTTTAATTGAGCTTTCTTTATCTAAAATGTAATTATGAGTGAAAATTGTAGGTTTTTCAACAGGTTTGTAATTGATCTTTTGTGTAACTCTTTTAAATCCTTTACAATTTATATCGGCTTCTAAAAAGTCATCTTTATTGATAATAAAATATAATGCATTATATTGGTCATTTATGCGATATTTTGTATTCTTTTGAGTGATATTGATTTCGTAATCAGTACCAAATGGAACATTAGAATTAAACATAATGATATTATATGGCTCAGGTTTAAATTTATCAGGAATGCACATTTGATATAGTCCAGGTCTATGTGTTATACTATCACTGCTAACCACAATCGCGGTATCAGATGTCGCATTTATCCAAATAGAATTTTCATCAAATTGACTATTAAAGCTTTTGCCCAAATTTTCCGGAACTGACCAATTTTCCCAAGTTTCGTCTAATCTTTTAGTTGCATAGATGTCATTTTGACCAAAACCACCATCACGAGTTGAAGTGAAATACAATGTTTTCAAGTCATAAGATAAAAAAGGTGAGCCTTCTGAAAAAGTTGAATTAATCGTTTTGCCAAGATTTTTCGGTTCGCTCCAAAAGTCTTTTTTCTCGTCATAGAGTGACACGTATAAATCTAATTCACCAACTCCATTTTTAGTTTCTATTGCCAATATCATAGTCTTGGCATCATAGCTTAATGTTGCATAAAAATTCTTTGCAAGATTGGTGAAATTTTTGATTTTGCAAGGAATTATTGTTTTAGAAGAATTGAATTTATCAAGTATAAAAAAACCATTTGTAATCATTTTTGAGTTCGGTAATTTATATTCTCCATATAAGAGTGCTTTGGTGCCGTCTGGAGTAATGTAAAATAAAACATCTGAATTGTTTGAGTTGAATTTTGCAAAATTTTGCGGCTCAGACCAATCCAAACCATTTGAATTGGAGTACCAAATATCGTCTTCATCATAAAGCCCATTGACGTTTTCCGGATGTAATTTTCTATCAAAATATAGAGTTGAACCACCAAAATTCATTACTGGTATTATTGCTGGTTGATATGAATTTATAGCTTCGCTCATCCTGATTTTGCAGCTGTCCAATGGCGTTGCAAATAATGAAATTGCTGAAAACAATGTAATCAAAATAATCAAAGTTAATTCTTCAAAAGCACGAGTAATGATATCTCTTTTAAAGCCTTTATATAATAAATAGTTAGATACCTTAAATACAAGTTCTTTCTCATCCTTTGCTTTTGTTGTATTCATTTTTTTATTCAGCATTTTTTTGCAATTTTCCAATTCATCGTCTTGCTCGGTAAATTCAGCAAAAACATCTTCTAAAAGATATTTATCAATTCCTTTTATGATTAAATCACTTTTTATTTTTCCTAAAGATTTTGCTTTTAATTTCAGATTATCTTTAATAAAAGATATTGCGTATTGCTTGTCATCTAAATAATTAAAATCAATCAAAAATGAAATAGTATTTTCTATCATTTCATCAGGATAATCAAATGATTTGAGCTTTTGGAACACTTCTTTTTCAGTTCGATTTTTATAACTTGCAAATTTAATCGCTTTTTGTTTAATTTCTATCAAATCAAGATCATACTTGATGTACCCAAGCTGTTCGTCATTTACTTCTTTTCCTTTATTTAGAGCAAATTTATAAATCAAATCCAAAGGTAAATCAATGAACTCGCCAGAATCAAATTGAACCCTGCAAATAGTGTCTTTTAGTGCCGTAATAGAGAGAATTATCATTTATTAATATATTTATATAAAACAGTATTTTTTTGCAAAAATTCTTTAATCATATCGTAACTTAGAAAAATTTCCACTGGCCCTCTAGCATATGACGAGATTTCATAAGGATTATAAATAAACATAATACCATTTGGTTTAATCGAATAATTTGGAGTTAAATAGAATTTGTCATTCTCAAACCAGAAATCTTGTTCGGAAAGTGGTATGTTTGGATTTAAACTATCCATCCTTATTAATTCTTCTAAAGCAAGTTCTTCAATTTTAATTATTTTTTCAGGAATAAATATATCATCTAAAAATATTCCTTTTTGTGTTTTTAAATCAAAATTAAAATAATAATTAGAAGCTACAGGGTGTAATCCACCATAATCTTCTTCTACGGTTTTTGCCAACGAAAGAATATTGTGCTCATTCATTTCAATGAAGAAATTAATATCCGAGCTCCAATCTCCAGGAGTCATAAAGAATTCTTCAGTCTCTTCTTTTGTATAATCAAAGGCTGAAGTATCGGCAGCCACAAGATCAAATTCTGGTTTGTTTCTTTGATACCAATTATTAACATAATTACCAATATTATCAAAAGAATAAGATATTGAATCATCAAATGCAATCAAATAAAGTAATCTTAGTGAATCGTTTATTCCTTTGTATTCAGAATTGTCTGCGTGATAAAACTTTGGATAATTCATTAAAAATTTCATCGTAAAATTTGTTTCTGCATTTGTATAACTGGTCGCCATTCTTTCCATTTTGATTCGAGCATAGGAATCAGATTCATCAACCTTGAATTTGAAAGCTTCGGGCTTGGCTCCTGAAGCAGTATATGTGCCTTCAAATTCTTTGAAATTATTGAAATTTCCAATGAACTTACCATCGTAAGTAGTTGTAGGAATTGAAAGCGAATCGTATTCAGTATTGCCATCAATATAGAGCTTGATTTGAGCATTTTGTAATATTATAGAAGAATCAATAGTAATAAATCTGGGTTTCTTATCGCTTTCGAAATAAAAGAATCCAGTAGCGGATGAATCATCCTTCATTAGTTCCATTGTAGCTTTTTTATTACCGATTAATCCATTATATTGATGATAAAAATAACCTGGAAAATATATGCCTTTAGCTTCGGAAATAGTATTTATCAAAGCTAAAGGCATAACAAGTGCCTGACGGAATTCCACAACATCCAGATCCTTGAGAAATTCGACTACCAGCCC